>NZ_JBXAYI010000002.1:305791-362829 GCF_056782235.1 Dellaglioa sp. CoH-55-MRSF-7 | reverse complement strand
CGAACACAGAAGTTAAGCTTCTTAGCGCCAAGAGTAGTTGGGGGTCGCCCCCTGCGAGGGTAGGACGTTGCCATGCTTTTTTTATTATTTTATTCCGGCATAGCTCAGTTGGTAGAGCGCTTGACTGTTAATCAAGATGTCGCAGGTTCGAGTCCTACTGCCGGAGTTTTTATTTTGTAATGTGGAGAATTGTCTGAGTTGGTCTAAGGAGCATGATTGGAAATCATGTAAACGGGTTTCCTGTTTCAAGGGTTCGAATCCCTTATTCTCCGTTGCAAATTGACCCGTTGGTCAAGTGGTTAAGACACCGCCCTTTCACGGCGGTAACATGGGTTCAAATCCCGTACGGGTCATATAAAGTAAATAGTGTATGTTGGAGGTTTAGCTCAGTTGGGAGAGCGTCTGCCTTACAAGCAGAGGGTCACAGGTTCAAGCCCTGTAACCTCCATCGAAGGTCCTATGGTATAGGGGTTATTACGTCCGCCTGTCACGCGGAAGATCACCGGTTCAAATCCGGTTAGGACCGTTTAATGGCTCAGTAGCTCAGTTGGTAGAGCAATGGATTGAAGCTCCATGTGTCGGCAGTTCGATTCTGTCCTGCGCCATTTATTTATAATATTTTGCGGGTGTAGTTTAGTGGTAAAACCACAGCCTTCCAAGCTGTTGTCGCGAGTTCGATTCTCGTCACCCGCTTTTATGATTTTGGGCCTATAGCTCAGCTGGTTTAGAGCGCACGCCTGATAAGCGTGAGGTCGATGGTTCGAGTCCATTTAGGCCCATCAATAATTTATGGAGAAGTACTCAAGTGGCTGAAGAGGCGCCCCTGCTAAGGGTGTAGGTCGTGAAAATGGCGCGAGGGTTCGAATCCCTCCTTCTCCGTTTTTCGTGTTATGACCCGTTGGTCAAGTGGTTAAGACACCGCCCTTTCACGGCGGTAACATGGGTTCAAATCCCGTACGGGTCAGTTTAATATTATCGCGGGATGGAGCAGTCTGGTAGCTCGTCGGGCTCATAACCCGAAGGTCGTAGGTTCAAATCCTGCTCCCGCAATTGGTCCTATGGTATAGGGGTTATTACGTCCGCCTGTCACGCGGAAGATCACCGGTTCAAATCCGGTTAGGACCGTCACAGGTATTATTGGAACCTAAACTTTTATAGTTGAGGTTCTTTTTTTAATTTTATTTACTTTAAGGAGATAAAAATGACTGAAAAACATCTATTCACGTCAGAATCGGTATCAGAGGGTCATCCGGATAAGGTTGCAGATCAAATAAGTGATGCAATATTAGATGCACTTTTAGAAAAGGATCCTAATGCTAGGGTTGCTTGCGAAACAACTGTAACAACTGGTTTAGTTCTTGTAGTTGGTGAAATATCAACAAATGCCTACGTTGATATTCAGCAGGTAGTAAGACGAACTATTAAGGAAATTGGATATATTAATTCACAAGTTGGTTTTGATGGTGATAATTGTGCTGTTATGGTTGCTATAGATGAACAATCTCCTGATATTGCATTAGGTGTTGATACATCTTTAGAAACTAAAAACGGTGATTTAGATCCTTTAGATCAGATTGGTGCAGGTGATCAAGGATTAATGTTCGGATATGCGGTAGACGAAACACCGGAACTCATGCCATTACCGATTTCAATTAGTCACAAATTAATGCAACGTGTTGCAAGTTTACGAAAAAATAAGGAATTAGAATACTTAAGACCTGATGCTAAGGCACAGGTAACTGTTGAATATAATGATAAAGGTCAACCATTTAGAATTGACACTGTTGTTATTTCTACACAACATGATGAAAAAACGGAATTGAAACAAATTCAAGATGATATGATTGAAAAAGTAATTAAAGTTATTATTGACCCTGATTTGTTGGATTCAGATACAAAGTATTATATTAATCCAACCGGACGATTTGTTATCGGTGGTCCAAAGGGTGATGCTGGACTTACTGGAAGAAAAATAATTGTTGATACATATGGTGGATATGCACATCATGGTGGAGGTGCTTTCTCCGGTAAAGATGCAACAAAAGTTGATCGTTCAGCTAGTTATGCTGCTCGCTATATTGCAAAAAATATAGTTGCAGCTAAAATTGCATCACAGGTTGAGGTTCAACTTGCGTATGCAATTGGGGTTGCTCAACCTGTATCAATTAATATTAATACATTTGGTACATCTAAATATGACGAATTGGATTTAGTTCAAGCTGTTCGTAAAATTTTTGATTTACGGCCTGCAGGAATTATTGAAATGTTAGACTTACGTCGCCCAATATATAAACAGACAGCAGCATATGGTCATTTTGGTCGTACAGATATTGACTTACCTTGGGAAAAAACAGATAAGATTAAAAGTTTACTTAACGAATTAAATTAAAATAAAAAATGACTTTATTAAATATCATTTTAATAGAGTCATTTTTTATTTAGGAGGTACTTTATGAATTCAAAAACAAATGTAAAATTAGTTACAATTGCTATATTTGTAGCAACATTTTTAACAGCCGTTGAAGGAACAATTGTTTCAACAGCTATGCCAACTATTGTTGGTGAACTTCATGGTGTTTCATTAATGAATTGGGTTTTTTCAATATATTTATTAACTAATGCCATGATGACACCAATATACGGTAAGCTCGCAGATGTTTTAGGACGTAAACCAGTATTTATTTTTGGTCTTGTCATATTTTTGGTTGGTTCAACTCTCTGTGGATTTTCTAATAGTATGGCCACATTAATTATTTCGCGGGCTATTCAAGGTATCGGGGCGGGTGCTATAATGCCAGTGTCATTTACTATAATTGCTGATATTTATTCTGTGGACAAACGTGCTAAAATAATGGGATTAAACGGATCTGCTTGGGGTATAGCGTCAATAGTTGCACCATTGTTAGGTGGTTTCATTGTTGATCATCTTAATTGGCACTGGGTATTTTTCATTAATTTACCTATTGGGTTAGTGACGATAGCAATGATACAAATTTTTTTCAAAGAAAAGCGAAGAATTATGAGTTCAAAAATAGATTTTTTAGGCAGTATATTATTAATGCTTAGTATTTTATCTATTTTATATAGTTTTCAACGTTGGGGCGATGATGGTATAGACCTGATTGTTTTAATTTCTTTCTTTATATTTATTATGTCGCTTTTATTATTTATTCAATGGGAAAAAAGAGTTGAAGATCCAATTATTTCATTGAAACTTTTTAATAATAGAACATTTGTGATTCAAAATGTAGTAGCAGCATTAATATCTGGATTTTTAATTGGATTTGAAGTTTATATACCAACATGGACTCAAGGAATATTAGGATTAAAAGCATCAATGGCAGGATTTGCAGTAACACCCAGTTCCATCTTATGGATAGCTGGTTCCTTTTTTGCTGGAAGTATGATGGCAGCTTGGACACCAAAAAAAGTTTTATCGATTAGTCTATTTTTTATTTTAGTGGGTGCCATTGCACTAGGTACTTTGCCTATAAATACACCTTTTTATCTTTTCTTTATCATTTCGGCTGTACTAGGGATTGGATTTGGGATTACCATTACAACTACGACAGTTACTGCACAGAGTTTAGTACCACAGGCTGACGTAGGTGTGGCTACATCATTTAATACTTTAAGTCGTACATTAGGACAAACATTAATGATTTCAGTCTTTGGGATCATATTTAATACACAAATGCATAAGGAAATAGTAAAAACACCTGGAACAAAGGACAGCATGATGGATATTTTAATTAATCCGCAAACGGCTAACCAACTACCGCAACATTTAATACCAAAATTACGTGAAGTTTTGTATCAAGGTCTTCATGGGATATATATAGCAGGTATTTTTATTGTAATTCTTGCAATTATTATTAATTTATTCGATAAAAAGACTAAAGATTATTTGCAATAACAGGGTTCGTTTGCTACACTAAAAATAATATAAAACGATTAAGAGGAACTAGTAAAGTAACTAACTATTTCAGCGAGTATATGGGAGTGGAAATATACATAGTTGGTTATTTGAACTCATCCTTGAGTTTTCTCACTGAACGGTAGTAGGTGCGAACGTTATTTCACGTTATGAAAAAGAGTCAGTATTTTATACTGGAATAATAGGTGGTACCGCGGAAAATTCGTCCTATAGAAGTTTATCTTCTATAGGACTTTTTTGTATATATAATCAGAAAGGAAGTAATACACATGGCATATAACCATAAAGAAATCGAACAAAAATGGCAAGCATTTTGGGATGCAAATCAGACATTTAAAACGACTGAAGATCCTGAAAAGAAAAATTATTATGCATTAGATATGTTTCCGTATCCATCCGGGCAAGGACTTCATGTTGGACATCCAGAAGGTTTCACGGCTACAGATATTTTGGCTCGAATGAAGAGAATGCAAGGATTTAATGTCTTACATCCAATGGGATGGGATGCCTTTGGTCTTCCAGCTGAACAGTATGCACTTGATACTGGACATAGCCCTAAAGCATTTACTAAAACGAATACTGATAATTTTAGGCGTCAAATTAAATCCTTGGGACTTTCATATGATTGGAGTCGTGAGTTAAATACGACTGATCCTGATTATTATAAATGGACACAATGGATTTTTGAAAAATTATATGAAAAAGGTTTAGCGTATGAAGATGAAGTTGCCGTTAACTGGAGTCCTGATTTAGGAACTGTTGTTGCTAATGAAGAAGTTATTGATGGTAAAACAGAACGTGGCGGGTACCCAATTGTCAGAAAACCAATGCGCCAATGGGTCTTAAAAATTACTGCTTATGCTGATCGCTTACTTTCAGATTTAGACGATTTAGATTGGCCAGATAGCATCAAAGAGCAACAAAGAAATTGGATTGGAAAATCAACTGGTGCTAGCGTTAACTTTAAAGTCGATCAACATGATGATATAAAAATTGATGTCTTTACGACACGTCCTGAAACTATTTATGGTGTTTCTTATATTATTGTCGCACCAGAATTAGATATAATTGATAAAATTACTATTGATTCTCAAAAGGATGCTGTTAAGGCTTATCAAAAAGAAATAGAAGTTAAGTCAGATTTAGAGAGAACTGATTTAGCTAAAGATAAAACTGGGGTATTTACTGGTTCTTACGCAATAAATCCTGTAAATGGTAAAAAATTACCAATTTGGATTGCTGATTATGTTCTAGCATCGTATGGAACTGGTGCTGTTATGGCAGTACCTGCACATGATGAAAGAGATTTCGAATTTGCAACTAAATATGGATTGGATATTTTACCCGTTATAGAAGGACCTGAAATAACTGATGAAGCAAATACTGAACCTGGTAAATATATTAATTCTGGTTTTTTAAATGGCTTAGTGAAAGCTGATGCTATCGAAAAAGCTATTGCTTGGATGGAAGATAATAACATTGGTGAAAAGAAAACAAATTATAAATTACGTGATTGGTTATTTTCAAGACAACGATATTGGGGTGAACCAATTCCTATTATTCACTGGGAAGATGGCGAAACAACAACAGTCCCTGTAGATCAGTTACCACTTGAATTACCTGAAGCAACGGATATTAAACCCTCTGGAACAGGTGAGAGTCCATTAGCCAACTTAACTGACTGGATTAATGTTGTCGACGAAAATGGGCGTAAAGGTAAACGTGAAACGAATACGATGCCACAATGGGCTGGTAGTTCATGGTACTTTGTTCGTTTTATTGATCCACATAACCCTAATGAAATTGCTGACCATAAAAAGTTAGAAGAATGGTTACCTGTTGACGTTTATGTTGGGGGTGCAGAACATGCTGTGTTACATTTGCTATACGCAAGGTTCTGGCATAAATTCTTGTACGATATTGGCGTTGTACCTACTAAAGAGCCGTTCCAAAAGTTAGTTAATCAAGGGATGATTTTGGGCGATAATCATGAAAAAATGTCTAAGTCTAAAGGTAACGTGGTTAATCCAGATGATATCGTTGAACGTTTTGGTGCGGATACTTTGCGCCTTTATGAAATGTTTATGGGTCCATTAGATGCCTCAATTGCTTGGAGCGAAGATGGGTTAAATGGTTCGCATAAATTTATTGAACGTATTTGGCGTTTAATTATGGATGAAGATAATCAAATTAGCGCAGCTATTGTTGATAAAAATGATGGTGAACTTGATAAGATTTATAATCAAACAGTAAAAAAAGTAACTGAAGATTACGAAGCACTTCATTTTAATACAGCTATTTCACAATTGATGATTTTTGTTAATGAAGCTTTTAAAGTTAAATCGTTAGCTAAAGAACAAGTTGAAGGATTTATTCAATTGATTGCACCAATAGCGCCACACATGGCTGAAGAAGTTTGGTCGTTGTTAGGAAATAAGGAATCAATTAGTTATGCTGCATGGCCAATATTTGATGAAAGTAAACTTGTTGAAAATACAGTTGAAATTGTCTTACAAGTAAATGGTAAAGTGCGTCAACATAGCGTGGTTTCAAAAGATGCAACTAAAGATGAATTAGAAAAAATGGCTTTAAATGATGACAAAATTAAAGAAGAACTTGAAGGTAAAACAATTCGAAAAGTAATTGCTGTCCCTGGTAAGTTAGTTAATATTGTCGCAAATTAAAGCTTTAATTTAAGTAAACGGGGACTACAAAATTATCGATATTTTGTGGTTCCTATTTATTTTTGGTTAAAATTCAAAAAATAAATTGCAACTGAATTTTAAAAGCTATAAAATGGTAAGATTAAGTATGATCAGAAAGTAGGGTACAAAAGTAATGGATGAAGATATCGAAGTAGAGGGCCAAGCAGCTTCTGAACAAAATGACGCTAAACAAAAGATGTTGCAAGGATCAGCTTGGATGACTGCTGGTAGTATTTTTTCAAGAGTTTTAGGGGCAATTTATATTATTCCATGGAATATGTGGTTGGGACCAGATAGATTACAAGCTAATGCACTTTATAGTATGGGTTATAACGTTTACAGTTTCTTCTTAATGATTGCTGTTGCTGGTGTTCCTTCAGCCGTAGCTAAGCAGGTTGCGCATTACAATGCACAAAATGAATATGGTATTGGAAGACGCCTATTTAAATATGGGATGGCTTTAATGGCGATTATGGGTGTAGTCTGTGCAGTAATATTATGGATTATCGCACCATACATTACAAGTGGTGATAAGAATGTGATTCCAGTCTTTAGATCCTTATCTTGGGCATTATTGATTATTCCTATGATGAGTTTAATACGAGGCTTTTTTCAAGGCTATCAGGAAATGGCTCCGTCAGCAATTTCACAGTTCTTTGAACAAATTGCTCGAGTTATTTATATGCTTGCCGCAACTTTTATCATCATGAAAATTAGTCATGGTAGTTATATTACAGGTGTAACGCAGTCAACTTTTGCGGCTTTTATTGGGGCCTTAGGCGGAATGCTAGTTTTAGTATGGTATTTTTATCGTCGAAAACCAGAATTGGATCGATTAGTTGCCAATAGTGATAATAAGTTAACAATTTCTACCAAACAAATTATTAAAGAAGTTATCAGGGAATCTATTCCTTTTATTATTATTGGCGCTGCCATTACGATTTTTGGATTGATTGATCAGTATACCTTCTTTGGTATTATGAGCCATGTTACAAACTACTCACGAACGATTCAAAATGAACTGTGGGCATTATTTAGTTTTAATGCTAATAAATTAGTTATGATTATTATTTCTATTGCGTCTGCCATGTCTATTACAGCTATTCCGTTATTATCTGAGGCATATACAAGAAATGATAAAAAGGCTTTGAGTGAACAAACTTCTGACACCTTACAATTGTTCTTTTTCGTAATGTTACCTTGTGCCTTAGGGATGGCAGCTGTTGCTCACCCACTATATGTTGTTTTCTATGGGTATGATCCAGTTGGAATCTATGTTTTACAATTTTCAGCGTATGAATCAATCTTCTTAGGATTATTCACAGTTGTTTCTGCTATTTTACAAGGTGTTTATCAAAATAAAAAAGCAATTATATATTTTGTCGTTGGAGTGGTAGTTAAATTAATTGTTCAATATCCATTAGTAGCTTGGTTAGGTGCCTTTGGGCCATTAGCAGCTACAGGGATCGGGATGGGCGTAAGTTCATGGCTAATGATTCGCTCATTACACAAAATGTTCCATTTAAATGTAAAATTAATACAAACAAGATTAAATAAAATGATGCTTTATGCACTAATAACATTTTTTACCGCATTTATAGTAGTAAAAATTGCTTATCTATTTTTACCAATAGACAGCCGAATTAGTGCAATTATCACAATTATTGCTGCCGCTGGATTAGGTGGCTACATATATATTTACTTCAGTTTAAAAACAAGATTAGCCGACAAAATATTGGGCGAACGGGTTGCTGGATTACGCCGTAGATTGAGAATTAAGTGAGGTTTAATTTAAAATGAGAATTGATAAATTTTTGACGGAAACGCAATTTGGTACAAGAAGTGATGTTCGAAAAATTATTAAACAGAAGAAAGTGATTGTTGATGGCGAGTTAATCACTAGCATTAAACTTCAGGTTAGTCCATCAAAATCGGTTATTCAGGTAGATGGTGATGTAATTCACTATCAAAAATATTATTATTATCTTTTAAATAAACCAGCAGGTGTGTTAACGGCAACTAAAGATAGGAAACAAAAGACAGTGATGGATTTGTTCAATAGCGTCGATTATCGGGATGATTTATTTCCAGTTGGACGGTTGGATAAGGATACAACTGGACTATTGCTTATTACAAATGATGGACAATTAGGTCATCAGATGTTGTCACCAAAACATCATATCGATAAAGTGTACTTTGCTAAAGTTGATGGGCAAGTGACTACTGACGATGTGATTAAATTTGAAACCGGATTGCTATTAAAAGATGGGATGCAAACTAAACCTGCAAAATTAATTGTTGAATCTTATAATAGTGATTCAAATATCTCAGAAGTTTTAATTACGATTACTGAAGGTAAGTATCATCAAATCAAACGAATGTTTGGAGCTATCGGTATGAAAGTTATCAGACTTGAACGTAAAAAAATGGCTACTTTAGAGTTAGAACCAACGCTATCGTTAGGCCGCTATCGTGCTTTAACAGATGAAGAAATTGAATCAATCAAATAGAAAATTGTTGGCGTAACTAGCCAGCAATTTTTTATTATTTTATTTGTTTTTGATGTTCCTTTATTGAGTAGTAAGGTCTATCAATATATCTAACTGAATACGCTTTTAAATACCGATTATTAAAATTTTGTGATAAAATGGGCTTACTAATATTTTAGGAGGAATTCAAATGAGTATAGATTGGAAAGCAGAAGTTGAAAAGCGTCAAGACGCCTTATTAGAAGATTTATTTGCAATGTTAAAAATTGAAAGTGTTCGTGATGAATCAATTGCAACAACTGAAGCACCTTTAGGTCCAGGACCTAAAGCTGGGTTAGATAAATTCTTAGAAATTGGAACGCGTGATGGTTTTGAAACATTAAACCTTGATGGTTTAGCCGGACATATCGAATTTGGTGAGGGGGATGAAACGTTAGGTATTTTAGCTCACGTTGACGTTATGCCTGCTGGTAACGGTTGGGATACTGATCCATTCACACCAGTCGTGAAAGATGGTCGAATTTATGCTCGCGGTGCCTCAGATGATAAAGGACCAGGAATGGCTGCATATTATGGTTTAAAAATCATTCAAGAATTAGGATTACCAGTTTCTAAAAAAGTTCGATTTATTATTGGAACGGATGAAGAAAGTGGTTGGAGAGGAATGACTCATTACCTTGAAAATATGCCTGAACCTGATTTTGGATTTTCACCAGATGCATTTTTCCCAATCATTAATGGTGAAAAGGGAAATATTACTTACTTCTTAAACTTTAAAGGATCAAATGGAGATAAGGATCAATTGCTTGAATTTGATGCTGGCCTCCGTGAAAATATGGTTCCTCGCGATGCTAAAGCTGTTATTAAAACAGAAGACGGCGCTGAGATGGAAGAAGTATTTAACGATTTTATTGCTGCTAATATTGTTACAGGTAAAATGGAACGCAATAATGATATTGTGACTATCTCGATGGTAGGAAAAGCAGCCCATGCACAAGAACCTAAAAATGGAGAAAATGCCGGAACTTTCTTGGCATTATTCTTGAACCAATTTAATTTTGGTGGGGATGCTGCTAACTATCTTCGTTTGGCTGCTGATTACTTACACAGAGATTCACGTATGAACAACTTTAGTATTGCCTTCACTGATGATATCATGGGCGATTTAACGATGAATTCTGGAATTTTCACATTTAAAGCTGATAAAGGTGGACAAATTGCCTTGAATTTCCGCTTCCCTAAAGGTATGACGGAAGTAGATATTAAACGTGGTCTTGAAAATGTAACAAATGAAATGAATGTTGTAATTGAAGCAGGTAGGTTACAAGGACCTCATTACGTTTCACCAGAAGATCCTTTGGTTAAAACATTATTAGGTGTTTATACGAAACAAACTGGCGAAAAAGCTGAAGGTTTAGTCGTTGGTGGTGGGACGTATGGTCGTCTCCTAAAACGTGGTGTTGCTTTTGGTGCAATGTTCCCAGGTGTACCTGATACAATGCATCAGGCCAATGAATTTATTCCTTTAGATGACGTGCTGAAAGCTGCTGCCATATATGCTGAAGGAATATACGAATTGATCAAGTAAATAATTAATTTTATATACTTGTATGATACTAATATACATTTAGGATGGCTTTTTTTAAAAGATTTATCATCTTTAAAGTATCGTTAATATGTAATCATTTGTAAAAAATAATGTAACCTATACCCCTAATGTTGAAAAACGTTAGGGGTATTTTTATGATTAAATTTCCACTTTAATACAAAATTTAAACCGTTTAAACATAGTTAATGGGAACTAAATTGAAGACGTAAGTTAGTAAACAGTATGGTATCAGTAGAAGCGTATTTTCAGTCTTCGTCACAATATTTGAATTAAAACTTCAAAATATTATGTAAGCGATTAACATGGTGTTATAATAATTCTGGTTCAAAGTTTGTTTTTAGTTTACTATGTATCAGATTATATTCAATTTGTTCGTGGATAGAATGAAAAATAGTCACTTTTATGAGGTGGTCAAATGAAGTTAGTAGTAGATAATGTATCAAGAGGAAGTATTCTAAAAGACGTTTCTTTTTATCTCAATCAAGGAGATAAAATTGCTCTCGTTGGTTTAAATGGATCAGGAAAAACAACCATTCTGAATATTATGATGGAGTTATTAATGCCATCAACGGGGAAAATAATTAAAACTAATGTTAAATTAGCGACTGTTTTTCAAAACAATGTTCTTGATGATGATTTGACCGTTATTCAAAACTTACGTTTCAGAATTAAAAATAAAGAAAAAATAAAAAGTATTCAGGAAAAAATGAAAAACTTGAACATCAATGAGTCCTTAAAGTATTCTAGCTTATCTGGTGGGCAGAAACGTATTGTTAATTATTTAAGAGCGATTGCTGTAGAGCCGAATTGCTTACTATTAGATGAAATGTCAGCTGGAATTGATGTTGATATACGTCAATTAATTTGGAATGATCTTGATGAGTATTTAAAAGAGAATAATTGTGGTGTGTTATTTACTACTCATCTATTAAGCGAATTAGAAAATGCCAATAAAATTATTTTCGTATCAAATGGAACTGTTAAATATTTTGGAGAAATGGTTACATTTATGAATAAAATTTCAAAAGTTAAATTAATTTTGAATAAAACTGAAGATGATAGGTATTTTAATACGTCTGCAGAAGCAGTGAGATTTATTGAAGATAATCATTTGATAAATGAAAACTTTGAAATAAGAAAGGCAACCTATACTGACTTATTTAAAAATATGGAGGAAGGAATTTAAGGATGAATAAACAGTTTATTCAAAGAAACATTCTAATTTTCATAAAAGATAAAGTTGGTATCTTTTTTTCATTTTTAGGTATGGTTATAAGTCTTGTAATTTATATATTTTTTCTTCGCTCTAATTTAGTCGATTCTTTGGCTGGAATTAATCATAGTGAACAGTTTATTGATACATGGATGATTTCTGGGTTGATTTCTATTGTCTCAATGACTAGTACACTAATCGCATTTGGTCAAAAACTGGAAGATAAAAAGAATAAGAGATTAGATGATTTTATTGTTAACAGTCAAATAAAAAGTAGTACAATTAATCAATTGTATACTTTGACGTCAGTCATGGAAGGTATTGTGTCGACATTTATTTTCTCATTAATATGTTATGCGTATCTATCTCTAACTTATCATTATAATGCTTATAATGTAACATTTTTTGTAGTATTTCTATTTAATGTTTTACTAATTGTATTTTCAAGTTTACTGTTTTCATTGGTGACAGATTTTTTAAATACTACGTCTAGTTTTTCATCATTGTCAGCAATTGTTGGTACTATGTCCGGTTTTCTTTCAGGAACTTATATTGTTTATGGGGATCTTCCAGCTTTTATGCAGCATACTTTAAAATTGTGGCCTGGTTATCAAATCGCAGCTATTGCACGCTATGAAAGTATTAAAAATATCAGGATAGGAAATAACTCTATTTTGTTCTCGTCACTAGGAATTAGTTCTGATTTTTTGCAAGCTATACTTATAACGATTATATTTGGAATACTACTAATAATTATTTCAATATTTACAAATGTTTATCATAAAGATTGATTTTAATTTGAAAAAAAGAACCTTATGTTACCTATATGTTAATATCAGTTCTGCTAATTTCAAAGAGTTGATTATAAAGAAAATTAATAAATAGAGGATGAAAACAAATCAAAAAGAGATACTCGAGGGTGGCGATTAAAATATTCGTTCAATGCAACGAAATTTAAATAAAAATTATACAGCTTATTTTGGTATTCTACCTAGCGATGGTATTTATGGAACGAGAAACATATGTTTACACGCTAAAAGAAACAAAATAAATAATTTCTATGTTTCAAATATGTCAACGGGATGGAGTGGAAACTTAGGGTTCCCAATGCCTGAGGGTTGGGACTTTGATCAATTTACTGAATATACGCATGGTGGAGTTGATATTGATCAAGTCTCTTCATCAGGTAAGGATTTAGGCTGTAAGAATTTTGATGTATCGGAGGATATATCTGTAAATAAGGTGACACATCGATTTATTAAATCAGTGCAAATGTTAAATTCTTTTAAAGATATAACATTTGAAATGGGAAAAACATATGGTCCTACGGTTCTTCCAGGGATAGATGCATGGCTTACAGTTAAAGATAGTTGGAGTGTAGAGACAGGAAATTCATCTTCTCCATTTACCATTCACAATGGTAAATGGAGAGTTCTTTTCAAAATGATATAGCTGATATAATGAAGATTAAATATGGTGTTATTAATTATTTAGATACCATGGGAATAGTTAATCGTATTGCGGGTAATCTCCAAAACGGGATGTTAATAATGGGAGTTGCAACAAGGGCAGAAGAACCTTGGCAAATTGGTATGAAGATAACGTATAATGAATCATATACAGAGGGTGATGAAAGTAATAAAATATCAGATACGATTGAAATTTATTATAAGCAACCAGTGGTTAGTCCCATATATCCCGAAGTTTCGTATAATTATGTTTATGATATAGTTAGTGGATTGGAAATTGTCGGAGCATGGATTGTTATTGGTCAGCGGTTATCATGGCTGTAGCGTTTGTTGCTTCTATACCAGAATTATTAGTAGCAGCTCCAGCAGTTGCTGCTTTTGGACTTTTGGTTGATACATTGCCACAAGAATAAAGAATATAGGAGATAATATAGATGGCAATTCCAGCAATGCTAACGGTGTTATTATTTGTGTTTATGATGAATTTATATCTTACTCTTTCTATAGTAAGGATAAAAAAGTCAATAAATAATGGTAATAAAAAGATTGAGAAAGAAAAAGATAGATTAAAAGAATTTAGAGGAGATAAATAATGAGCGAGCCTAATTTATTTATTATTTTATTTGTATTATTTTTAATCTTTATCGTACAATTTGTATATTTTTTAAATATTAAAAATAAATTGCTTGAATTATCGTATGAAATAACTAAAATTAGGGAAGAATTACTAAACATAACAATTGTTAAAGTTTTGAATTTAGAAAAAAAATTAAAAGATAAAGAATAAATGTATGATAAAAAACAAGGTATTCAGATATATTTCTGATCCCCTTGTTTTTTATCTAAAGTAGGTAGACAACAAACTGAATAGTTTAGTGTCTATACTGAGTATGTAGTATAATTACTACGATAAGTTAGTCTTAAAACTTAGACATTAAACAACTACATAAATAAAGCGTAGATATGAATGTGTATCAACGTTATTTAATATATTTTTGAAGGAAAGATAGAAACTGGAATGAGAAAAGCATTAGTTAAACATTTACATTTTAATGATACAGTTGCTTATTGGACAGCACATACGATTGTTTTTATTTACCTGTAAGGAGATGAACTAATGCAAATACAACCTATTTTTTGGGCAATTATCGCGATATTAATAACAGTTTTCTTTCCTTCACGCCAATGGTTAGAACGACATCATTTAGATTATTTTATTCTTGTTACGTACGTAATAATATTAATAGTAATGGTTGTAGCCATACCTTATAGAAAAAGTACTGGCTTGAATGAGATTTATATTGTGAGTGCTTTTATCATCTATGAACTAGGCTATTTATTTATATATAAAAGATTAAAAAAATAAATTAACGTGAGAAAAAATTGTAGAAGAACATTTCTACAATTTTTTATTTGATTAGATAATTTAAAAAGCAAACTCTTTAATAATTAAGGAGTTTGCTTTTTTGTTAAACAGAGTGTATTAAATCAGGTATTGATCTACCATATTTTATTAGCTTGGTATAAATATCAGGGTCTGTATGAGGTAGGTCTTTCCTGTCTGTATATATATAATTACCGAACGGGTCTGTATAGACGATACAATATACACAGTGCCTAGACATGCCCATATCAGGTAACGGATAGCTCATCGTTATTGGTTCACTTGCTAAGGCGAGAATCCTAGGGGTACCAAAATCATTGTGGTTTTTAAAAAACTGCTTAAAATCAGGTAACACGACAGAACTTTCATTCATAGTAGGAATGATGATAACATCATGAATAACATAATTTGAATAGTTTGTAATGGTTACCTGAGGTATCCCTGTTTCAGTAGAGTAAGAACTAGCAGATGCCGTAATACGCGATGATATTTGAATAATATTTTTTTGCCTTTCATATTGTTCTTGACGCTTACTTATTTTATTGCTGTTGTGAGAAAGAAATAGCACTAAATATTGCGGCGGAGGCAGCAAAAATGGCTGGTAAAGTCGCAACGAAAGATTGTAAATAAGTCATAGTATTTTTTCTCCTTTTTAAATAGTATATGAAACATATTCATTTTATTAATTAAAAAATCCAACTCGTAAATAAATACGAATTGGATCAATATATACGGTAAATTAGATGTTAACCACACAAAAACCACATAAAAGTTGGTTAAACGATGGTATATCAATGATAACAATGCGCCTGACAGGAATCGAACCTGCACTTGGAAACCCAAACAGCGATCTGAACGCTGCGCGTCTGCCAGTTCCGCCACAAGCGCAAAATAAATTACTTTGAAAACTCAATAACAGTACCGTAGCCATGTAAAACTAAGAATCTTGGGGCAATCGTTACACGAACAGTTTGTGGTTCGAAATGAACGTTAATAATCCCGTCGCCACCTTTATTAATTGCGCGTTCTGCTAGTTCTGCTTGGACACGATCATATAAGGTATCAAAATCATCTACACGATCAATTTCATCGGCTTCTAGTACAATCTTGGCTGTCGCATTAACGATGCCTTTAATAGCATAAGAACGGTTAACATCTCCGGTTGTTAAGAACATATAAATCACTCCTTGAGTAATAGTTTAAGATAAAAATGCTAGATTGACAAGGATTAAAAAAACTAGCCTCAAGAGTTAGTCTCAACTAGGCTAGTTTTGTAGGTTACATGAAGATACGGTAGTTACGTTTATTAATTGAAATTAATTCTTTAGCCTTACTCTTTGAACTGAATTTAAGTAAATTTTTGATTAAACGTTCTAATTTTTCGTCATCTTTAGAAACTTTTTCAAAAATATCATTGTCAATCTTTATTGTTAGATCTTCCTTTTTGCTTGGAACCTTAAATGTTTTAGAAGTTTCATCGCTTGTGATGAAGTTTTTCTCAAGATCTGCTAATAAATTTTTGCTCATATGTTTTCTTCCTCCAGTTTCTTACTATATTAATCATAACACCTAGATGACTAAAATCATAGGAAATGAAAAAAGATAAAAATGTTATTAAGAGAATTAGATAATAATTTTGCTTTATAAATCTAATTTTGAAAGTATTGCAGGGATGTCGACTCCATCAGGGCTTTTTAAGATTAGCGATTGTTTATCAGTGAAATTAAATTTTTCCAATAATTTTTGATTTACTTCTTCTTGTTCGTATTTCAGCGTTTGTACATTGGTAAACTGTTCAGATTTAAAAGATTTAAGCAGGGCTTTTAATAAATGTGTCGCGATACCTTGTTGTTCTTCGTTTTTCGAAACTAATAATAGACCAATCCAAACGGATTGAACTTCAGGATAATCTGTTAAAAAATCAATCATAGCTACTAATTTATCTGCTTTGAAGAAGCCCAGTGTCCATTTTTGATCACTTTTAACTGACAACGGGATCGAAGTTAAATCAGATTTTATTTCTTCAATGGCTAAATCTTGTTTACCTTGGAGTTTTAGGTAAGTAGATTGACTTTTTTCTAATTCTAACATTTGAGTTAGATCTTTTTCGGTTAACTCTCGAACCACGTAGGGGGCACTAAAAATAGAAATCCTTTTTAATAACATACTGAAAACCTTCTTTATTTCAAATTTTGTAGGTAAAACGCTAACATCTAATACAATTTTAATGATATACTGTAACTACAAATAAAAGATATGGGGTGGCAAATATGGAACAAGAATATAAAAATATTTTAGTCCCAGTTGATGGATCAGATTCAGCTGAAAAAGCATTAAAGCGTGCAGTAGAAAGTGCTAAAGCAAACCATGCACATTTAGATATTTTAAACGTAATTGATACGCGTCAATTTTCTGTAAGTTTTTCAGGAATGATGGATGGGGGCGGTTCAATCGTCTATCAGACTTTTGAAGATACAGAAGCATATATGAATGAATTAAAAGAAGATATTGTAAAAAATGGGTTTACAGATGTTGATATTCATATTCGTTTTGGTAGTCCTAAAACAGTAATTGCCAAAGATTTTATTGAAGATCATCATTCAGATTTAATTATCATGGGTCAATCTGGCTTGAAGGCAGTGGAAAGAATGTTAATGGGTGCAGTTACAAATTACGTTACTCGTTTAGCACCTTGTGATGTCTTAGTTGTTAAATAATAAAGAGGGTTGCGTAATTTAGCAACTCTTTTATTATTTATAGGACTAACTCAGTATAAAGTAAAAATGAATTAAAAAATAGTCATATTAGATTAAAAGAGAGAAGGGGTACTGGTGGAAATAGGTTTATATTTAGTTATGGCAATTTTGATTATTTATAATGTTAAGTTGTCTCTACAATTAACTAAAGTGCGTCAAGCTAATGTTAGAACTGTGGACTCACTAGGTCCTGAAGAGACTAAAATATTAGCAGACTACGCAATTGAGAAACGAAAATGGCAAGTCCTTGGCAATGGAATGTTCTTTTTAGCTCTCGTTTGCGCTTTTATTGGAACAACAATAGAAACGAGTTATTTTGTAACACTTTATGTTGTAACAATGATTGCTGTGAATCGTTCAAGAATAAGAGTCAATAAGCTGTTATTATTAGATAATTAATGTTGCATTAAAAGTCTATATCTTAAATTAAAGAATTCACAAAAGTTAGGTATAAGTAACCTAATTTTTGAGGAACTTAATATTTGGGAAAGGCTTATTTTTTTTAAATGAATAAATGTTGTGACATGTTAGCTGATCTTAGAGAGAATTTCGTATGTGTAGTGGTGCCATCCAGATGACTAACTTTATAAAAAGTAGTTTAGCATGGTAAAACAGATTTTTTAAATTAATGGTTAATAAATAGTAAAGATTCTTACTGAGCATCAATGTTTTTAAGTAACTATGATATTCTAAAATTAAGCGAAATTCCTGGAGGGTTATTGTGAAACGATTTAAATATTATTCAATTTCCTTGTTAAAGGGATTAGCGTCTTTAATTATTCTTTTAGCAATTGGAAATTTGATAGGTCCATCTAATTGGCGGTTATTAATTAATTATTATTTAATTTTGAATTTTTTAACTTTTTATCCATATAATCTCGAGTTAAATGGATTAAATAAAAAATTAGTGCAAAAAGTTAAAATTGACGAGGTAGAGGAACCACACTCTAGACAAGAAATGAATACACGTAAAGTATCAACTGAAAATTTAACGCGCTTATTAATTTATGTCATGCAATTTGCAGGGTTAATCCTAATTGCTCCTGGTCAATTCATGTATTACTATTTAATCAAAAATTGAATTTTAATGATATCTCCACTGTTGATTAGATGACAGTGGGGATATTTTTTTAGAAAATTATTTGACAAAAGAATCAAAAACACATATAGTCATAATATCGTTAATGAGGTTAACGGAACGAATAATCGTTAATGCCATTAACTAAAAAGAGAGGGTGGATAATTTTGTTCAAAGAATTTATGTCAAAGAATAAGAGGTCAGTTGCGTATATCGCAATTGCATGTTTAATTCCAAGTTTAATTGCATATGGAACCTATAAGTTAGTTTCAAGTAAGCAACAAATGGACACAGGAAATTTAAAAGTAGCTATTATAAATAACGATGAAGAAGCATCATTTAATGGAAAATCAATTGACGTTGGTAAGGAAGTTACTAAAATTCTTAAAACCAATAAACAAGCCAAATGGGAGTTTGTTAGCGCAGAAACTGCGAAAAAACATTTAGATTCAGGCGATTATACAATGTCAGTTACATTGCCAAGTAATTTTTCAAAAAACGCAACAACTGCACTTGATGAAACGCCAAAAGTGAGTTTGTTAAAAACAAAACAATCAGATACAAATAACTATGTTTCGCAATTGATTACAAAACAGGTTGCAGAACAATTGAAATCACAAGTTTTAACTAATATCCAAAAAGCGTATGATTCTGCATTACTTGGTTCCGTTAAACAATTAGGTTCAGGTGTTAAAGAAGCCTCAACTGGTGTAAAAACGTTAAATAAAGGAACCGTTAAATTAAAAAATGGTAGTAAAGAAGTTACTAGAAATTTAAATACATTGGCAACAAGTATGGTGACCTTTGATAAAGGTAATCAGACATTAAAAACAGGATTAAATACTTATACAACTGGGGTTGATACTTTAGCTGATGGTGTAAATACCTATACAACTGGTGTAGGTACACTGGTGAATGGTAATAATCAATTAGCCTCAGGAATTAATACACTTGTTGCTAGTGCACCAACCTTATCAAATGGTGTGACTCAATATGTTGATGGGAATAAAACATTAGATGCGGGACTTTCTACGTTGCAAACTGGCGGATCTACATTAGCAGCTGGTGTAGGCACGTTAGCAACTGGTGCAACTACATTAAATTCGAACTCGAATGATTTAAATAATGGTGCGAAAACATTAGCTGCAAGTATGTCAGGTAGCCAATCGTTACCGATGGCGGTAGCAGGTTTAACAGCATATTCAACTGGTATTAAAACTGGTGTAACTCAAATTCAAACAAGATTAAAATCTCGTAGCGAAATTATTAATCATATTCCTGAAATAATTCAACAAATTAAAGATACAAAGCAAGGATCAAAAGAATTAAAAGCTGAACTTGAAGAAATTTCAGGATCAATTGAAACATTACAAGCATTACCTGGATTAGTAACAAAATTGATGGCGGCAGGGGATAAATTAACAACTGTTCAAACTCAAATGAATGCAATTAATTCAGATACAACACAAAAGATGTTTAGTTTGACATTAGCTAAAGGTCAGGCATCGACTTCTAACAAGAAGGTTCGTACGATGATTAATGACTCAACAACAATGAGCCAAAAAGAAAAAGACACTGTTTTACAACAAATCACAAAAACAGATACAGCAATAACAACTGTTGGTACAAATATAACTGGGGTAAGTAAAAATTTAACAGATACAAAAGCGATGTTAGAGGCAGTGATGAGTGATGTAGGTGGCTTAATGGCTGAATTTAAATCAACAATGGGTGATGTAGATCTTAAAGCCATGTTGGAAAAATTTGCTAAAATTTCGACACAAGCAACTGCATTATTGAGTAATACTGATACCTTGACGAGCGATTCAATGATTGGTCTTTTAGGTGATACAAAAGACTTGAGTGATCAAATTGATTCATTAGTGATAGCATCAAATGCTAATGCACAAGTTGCTGGTAAATTAAATGCTAGTGTTAATGGTGCTGGTGTTGATGTTACAAGTGAAAAAACAATTAATGCAACAATTAAGAATTCAATCATGACAGGTAGTATTAACAAATTGTCAGCTGGTATCTTAGGATATACAGCAGGAACAGGACAAGTAACTGATGGTATTAATCAATTAAATAGTAATGTACCAACTTTAATAACAGGTGTTACTGCTTTAAGAGCAGGATCGCAAAAACTTGTTACAGCAGGTGGACAACTTGAGGCAGGAACACAAACGTTAGTTTCAGGTGGTACACAATTGAAAGCAGGATCTGATAAGCTTGTTAGTGGTGGTACACAATTGACAACTGCTAGTACACAATTGACAGATGGAAGTTCGAAATTAAAAGCGGCAAGTACACAATTAACAGATGGTGATACACAATTGGCAGCTGCTAGTCCTCAATTAGTTGATGGCTCACAAAAATTAGCTGATGGGTCTAAACAAGTAACATCAGGATTGGATACAGCTAATGATGGTGTAACATTATTAAATACTAAATTAGCAGCAGGAGCATCACAGGTTGGTAATATCAATTCATCTCCAAAAAATGTGGCTCAATTCGTTGAACCTGTTAAAACAGAAACTGAAAGTGACAATCTCGCTAAAACTTTGAAAAATACATTTGCCCCATTAGTGATTGTTTTATCATTATTTGTCGGTGCAATTGTAACTCAATTAATTTTATTCAGATACCGTAAGAAGAATGAATTATCACAAAACTGGTTACAGAACCTTTTCCTAATGTTATTTATTTCTGTTATTCAAACAGCAGGAGTTCTCTTATTAACATTATTCTTTAGTGTAACAATTGAACATCCAATTAGTTTCGTAATCTTTACGTTCTTATCGGGAATAATCTTTACTCTTTTATGTGTGGTAATTGACGAACTCCTTGGAACAATGGGTATTCTCTTATCTTTAGCATTACTACTCGTACAATTAGTGATTACAGGACAAGTTATTCCAAATACGATGTTATCAAATGCTTATCAAGTATTTGCAGAGTTCTTACCTGTTACACATGTATTAAATGGCTTCACATATGCAATTAATAGCCAAGGTTCTGGTATGATTGGTTCAGTGCTTGCATTACTTGTTACAGCCGTAGTACTGGGTGTGGTTTGGACGTTTGTAAATCGTAAACAATTAACGGTATCAACTGAAAAAGAAAAATAGAGATACAGTTGATTAGATATAGTAATTAACCGCGTTTTATGCTAAATTTAACTGTAGGTAGAACATGCAGAGGAGAATTAGCAATGACAACAACTAAGTTAATGGATGACTATATTAGTATGTATTTAGGAACTTTTAAGAATGTGGAAGGATTCATTTCACAACCTACTAGTGAGTTTAATTTATCTTTTGAACAATTCTTGATTTTAAAAGATATCCATAGCACTGAAGATATAAGCATGGTTGATATCGCTAAAAAAAGAAATGTTTCAAGGAGTGCAATTGCACGCCAATTAAACGTACTAAAACAATTAAGATACATCTATCAAGAACAAGACACAGTTGATAGAAGAAGAATAAACCTACGCTTGTCTGATCAGGGTGCAAAAGTAGAACGAGTTGTGACTGAGTCAATTAAGAAACGGTTTGATACTTGGGTAAATGTTTTAGGTGAAGATAAGGCAGTTCTACTGCTTAGTTTAATGAAAGAATTCGGGCAAAAAATAATGGTAGACAGAAAATAAAATTCTGTGTACCATTTTTTGCTTGAAAGTGTTGTATGCGTTTTCTATAAGTAGTATATTAGTTTAATATACTACTTAAAAAAATAATTGTTTTTTAAGGATTAAATTAATACCAAATGAAATCATTATTGGAGGAAGAATATGACAAAAATTATTGCAATTAACGCAGGTAGTTCAAGTTTAAAATTCCAATTATTTAGCATGCCAGAGGAAACTGTTATTGCTAAAGGATTGATTGAAAGAATTGGACTTAAAGACTCAATTTTAACGATTAAATATGGTAACGGAAAAAAATATGAAGATGTATTAGATATCGACAATCATTCAGTAGGTGTACAGTTATTACTTAAATTATTGCTTCAATTGGATATTATTGCTGATTTTAATGAAATTTCCGGTGTTGGACATCGCGTTGTTGCTGGTGGTGAATATTTCAAAAAATCAACATTAGTAAATGCCGATACAATTGCAAAAATTAATGAATTATCTGAATTAGCACCATTACATAATCCAGCTAATCTTTTAGGTATCCAGGCATTTGAAGAAATCTTACCAGATGCAGTAAGTGTCGCTGTATTTGATACAGCCTTCCATCAGACGATGCCAGAAGAAAGTTACATGTACAGTGTACCTTATGAATGGTATGAAAAATATGCCGCAAGACGTTATGGTGCTCATGGGACAAGCGTTCGTTATGTC
Organism: Dellaglioa sp. CoH-55-MRSF-7; assembly: GCF_056782235.1. Next base: position 339,835 of record NZ_JBXAYI010000002.1, on the reverse strand, counting down.
GTCTCAGAAGCCGAAAAACTAATTGATAAAGACCCTAAAGAGTTAAAATTAATTACATTACATTTAGGTGCAGGAGCATCAATTACAGCTACAGTTGGTGGTAAATCAATTGATACATCAATGGGCTTTACACCACTTGCTGGAATTACCATGGCAACACGTTCAGGTGATGTAGATGTATCGTTAGTTGCTTACATGATGAGACAATTAAAAATTACTGATATAGATGAAATGATTAATATTTTGAATCGTGAATCTGGGCTAGTTGGTATTTCAGGGATTTCTCCTGATATGCGTGATGTTAAAGCTCAATTAGGAAAAAATCCTCGTGCTGATTTAGCTGTTAAAATCTATGTTCAAAATATTATTAAATATATTGGTCAATACATTGCAGAAATGCAAGGGGTTGATGGTATTATTTTCACTGCTGGTCTTGGTGAGAATGATCGGATTGTACGTCGTCGCGTTATTGAACATTTAGCATATTTAGGTGTTGGCTTTGATGCTGAAAATAACGAAAAAATGGGTGAACAGGTTATGCTTAGCACGCCAGAGTCTGCCGTTAAGATTTTTGCGATACCTACTGATGAAGAATTAGTTATTGCACGCGATGTTCAATCATTAATGTAAAAATAACCATTTAAAATAGTAGCTTAAAATAAGAGGGATATCACATTGTGATGTCTTTTTTATTTTGTAACATAACGGTAATATTTAAAGGGTTAACAAGTTATTAAAAAAGTGTTAAATTAGACATTATAAATTATTATTACTGACAACAAGTTGTTGTCATCATTCGGAGGCGTAACTTAATGAGTAGGTGTAAACTTGATATTATGAGTGAGTATCAAGCAGCGATGCAAAAACTTGCTGATCTTAGAAGTAACATTGGAAACAGACAACAATCATCAATTCGAGATAGCTTTTTCCAAGAGGAAAAATCGCTTGAAAGAGAATGTTCTGAACTGAATATTCTATTAGAAGCTATCGATGTTGCGGAAGATTAATCCTACTTTTTGAGAAATAAAAGTAGTAAAAAACGATTAAATTCATAATTGAATTTAATCGTTTTTTTTGTTCCTATTTAAATTAATTAGTTTGTAGATTCCGAAGAACGAAACGATTAATAAGATGATACCAACTACTGTAGCAAAAATATCAACTGTTGCTGCAACTTCCGCCCAAGCATTCCCAGCAAATGCCCCAAGATAAATGAGGACAGTATTCCAAATTAATGTTCCAAAAAAGGTTAATGGAATAAAAAAACGTAATTTACATTTCGTAATTCCAGCGGGAATAGAAATTAAACTTCGAACAATGGGAACAAAACGGCCTATGAAAATAGCACGATTTTCATATTTTACAAAAAATTCAGTCGCTTTTTCAATATGGATAGGTTTTAGACCAAGCCAAGAACCATACTTACTGGCGAAAAATTGATTTAAACGTTCTGTACTTAAAAAGCGACCGATCGAATATAAGATTAAAGCCCCGATAGTCGCCCCAATAGTGGCAGAAATAATTAAACCAATTGGTGTAAGAGAACTTGAGAGCGTCATAAAACCTGCAAATGTTAAAATGATTTCAGAAGGAATTGGTGGGAAAATGTTTTCAATGGTGATCAGTAACGCAACACCTAGATAGCCATGTTGGCCGATTAAGTCAATTATGGTTTCTTGCATTTAGGCACCCCTTTTATTTAATAATTAAAGCATATCATGAGCCAAAGAAATAAAGTAATGAAAAAGGATTAGCTTAATAAAAATTAAATAATTTTCGTATTCAGAGTTAAATTTGGTACAATTGAAGAAAGAATAAGACGATTTAAGGTGGTAAAAATGAAAATTGAAGAATTACACAAGGTAGAATTAGATTTAATCCGGGAAGTCGTTGAAATTTGTCAAAAAAATAATATAAAGTATTTTATGATTGGTGGCAGTTTATTAGGTGCGGTCAGACATCAAGGGTTTATTCCATGGGATGATGATGTCGATATTGGAATGGTAAGGGATGACTACGATCGATTCTTACAAATCGCTCCCCAAGAGATTAGCCAGCCTTATTATTTTCTACAAACTGATCAAAGTGATCCAAACTATGCATTTGGATATGCAAAACTACTTGATGAATCTATTCATGTTGAAGAGAAAAGAAATATTAATGACGCTAGAAAAGGTGTTTTTGTAGATATTTTTCCTTTTGATAAAGTCCCAACAGGTGATGTCGAACGATCTATTCAACAATCAAAATATCGATATCTTAACGCGAAAATTCTTTTATTGAGCAATTATCGTTTAATGGATACTGAAATTAACGCAAAGATTAGAAAATTACAACCTGATCAAAGTCGTAAAACCAAAGAGTATAAAGAAAAAAGAGACGAACTAGTAAGAACCTATAATCAAGATGACACCATTTCAGAATATAAAAATTTAGCTTCACAATACTCATATGAAAAAGAATTACTATCAGAAAAGGAATTAGCAGCCGTGATTCAAGTTCCTTTTGAGAACCTTACGGTAACTATTTTAAGGGCATATGATGCAATTTTAAGCCGTTTATATGGTGATTATTTACAATTACCGCCTGAAAGTAAACAGATTGAAAAGCATATTGAAAAAGTGACTATTTTAGATCGAAATGATTTTACTTTTGATAATGAAATTGATTGATTTTATGACGTAAATGAGATACGTTTAAAGATGACAAATGGAGGTGCTTTCATATGGATAGAAAATCAATTATTGACGAGCGGTTGCTTAACCGGGAATTTACAATTGACAGTAAAAATATTCATGGCACGGTCGAGTTTTTTGGTATCTACTATCATTATTTTAGTGATGAAACATTAGTAAGTGGAGATGTTGTTCGAATCATTAAAACACATGTTGAAGGGTTAGACGTTAAAAAAATATAAAGGTGGTTAAATTATTATGTTGGGACTTTTAGTCGTTATTATTATTGTTATATTATTGGTCATGATTTTACCAGCAACTATCCGAATTATTAGACAACCGCATCAAGGTGTTGTTATAACTTTAGGAAAATATGAAACAACATTAGCTCCAGGCTTACATTTTATTAAACCATTTATTTCTTCAGTAATTCGTGTTAGTACGGCACAACAACCTTTAGATCTTGATAAACAAGTTGTGATTACAAAAGATAATGCTGAAATTGAAGTTAAAATTTCATTGAAGTATCACGTTACTGACATCCAAGATTTTGTGTTTAAAAATGAAGACTCTGTTCGTAGTATGATTCAAGATACACGTGCCTCTTTGCGTGGCATCATTGGTAATAAAATGTTAGATGAAGTTTTGAATGGAACGCAAGAAATTAATCGCGGTTTGTTTGGCGAAATTTCTAATGTGACAGCTGGTTATGGATTAAATGTTGATCGAATTAATATTGATACAGTAAAACCTTCAGTTGAAATTCAAGATTCAATGAATAAGTTATTGAAAGCCGCTAGAAATCGTGATGCTACTGTTGCTGAAGCAGAAGGTTACAGTAAATCAGTTGCACTAAAAAATAAAGCTGATAATGATGCATGGGTTAATTCAGCCCAAGCAAAGGCTGAAGCAGTTAAAAAGACGGCCGATGCTGAAGCATACCGAATAGATGCAGTTAATTTATCATTAAATAAAGTTGGTAATGGTTATTTTGTTAGCCAAAATATTGAGGCTTTTAAAGAATTGGCCAAGAGTGACGCAAATACAGTTGTTATGCCAAGTAATGCGATAGATAGCTTAGGTCAAATTCCAGCAATTAATGCATTATTAAAACCAGAAGCTAAATAAAACTTTCAAGAGGTTATTCCTTGGAAGTTTTTTTACTAGGAATGAGAGTGGTTAATTTGAAAATTATTATTGATGGGGATGCGTCTCCTGTGAAAAATGAAGTTATAGCTGAAGCCGAACTACGGAATATCAGTGTGTTGCTAATTACAAGTACGCCACATTTCTCAACTAAAAAGTATCCTGAAAATGTTTCGGTTAGCTATGTTGATCAAGGTCCAGATGCGGCAGATTATAGAATTGTAAAGTTAGCTGAAAAATCAGATGTTGTGATTACACAAGATTACGGACTAGCTTCTCTTTTATTACCAAAAGGTGTGATTGTGATGCATCATAAAGGATTTGAATATACAGATACCAATATCGATAGTATGTTGGATTCAAGATATTTAAGTGCAATGGCAAGGAAATCAGGTCAACGTACGAAGGGTCCAAGCGCCTTTTCAAACCAGGATAGGGCTAACTTTAAAAAAGCATTTATTTTATTATTGAATGAAAAAGGAATTAAATAAATATAAAGAAAAGAAGGGTCTTATTTGCGATCGTTAACATCGGGTAATCCAGCAAAATTAATTTTTATGTTTACTATACCATTATTGGTTGGTAATTTATTTCAACAATTATATAGTATTTCTGATACGTTGATTGTTGGACAAACTTTAGGCGTGGATGCACTAGCTGCAGTTGGTTCGACCGGGAGTATTCAATTTTTGATTATTGGATTTGCACAAGGGTTAACTGCAGGTTTATCTATTATTACGGCACAACGATTTGGGGCAAAAGATTATCGTGGTGTTAGAAAAAGCTTTGCAGTGGGACTTTTGATTAGTCTAATTGCAACGGTAATTTTAACAGCGGTTAGTTTGTTTTTTGTAAAAGATATTTTAACACTTATGAAGACACCACCAGAAATATTTGATGATGCACAAACTTTTATTAGTATCATTTTTGGTGGAATATTTGCTTCAATGGCATTTAATATTTTATCTAATATTATTAGGGCGCTAGGGGATAGTCGCACGCCATTATACTTTTTAATTTTTGCCAGCATTATTAATGTTGGTTTAGAATTATTATTTATTTTGGTATTTCATTGGGGAGTTGCTGGCGCTGGTATTGCAACTATTATTGCGCAATCATGTTCCGTTGTATTCTGTTTAATTTACATTTATCGAAAAATTCCCGTCTTACATATTGGTCGACACCATTTTAGAGAAATCACGATGAAAGATGTTAACCAACACCTTTATGTGGCTCTACCAATGGCCTTTCAAGCTTCAATAATTGCGATTGGTGCAATTATGCTACAGTCAGCTTTAAACGGTTTAGGAACGACAGCAGTTGCCAGTACCACGGCAGCGTCTAAGATTGATCAATTATCAACACAACCAATGATGTCATTTGGAATTGGGATGGCAACTTTTACTGCCCAAAATTATGGCGCAAAAAAATATGGTCGTGTTTTAGATGGTGTAAAAAAGTGTCTATTAATGTCTGGAACATTCAGTATCGTTGCAAGTCTTTTAGTTATTTTATTTGGACAACAATTAGTTACACTGTTTGTTGGAAATAATGCACCAAAAGTTGTTGCATTATCGCAGGTTTATTTTAATATTAATGGGTCATTTTACTTACTTTTGTCAGTACTGTTTGTCATTAGATACACGTTACAGGGACTGGGACAAAGCATCGTACCAACAGTTGCTGGAGTTGTAGAATTACTGATGAGATCATTTGCAGCTATCTTTTTAGCTGGTGCTTTTGGGTATGCAGGAGCTTGTTTTGCAAATCCATTAGCCTGGGGTGGGTCATGTATTGTACTGATTTATTCATATATGAAGGCTGTACAAAATTTGAGACGTTTAGATTTTGAACAAAAGGCTGAAAATAAACATGCTTAATTAGTTATGACAAAAGTACGGAAATATGCTATACTAATCAACGTTCTGCGGGCGTAGTTTAGTGGTAAAATTCCAGCTTCCCAAGCTGATGTCGCGAGTTCGATTCTCGTCGCCCGCTTAAAAATGAATAAGATAATTATATTGAAACCAAGATATTTAATCTTGGTTTTTTTTTGTAAATTTTAACTGACTAAATAGAATATAATTAGTCAAAATGATTGCAATTAAGCGTTATTTTTGCTAAGTTTAGTAACTGATATTAGTTTTTTTGTATAAAAAAACATGGAACTGGACAGAATTGAGGGGGAAAAAAGTGGATATTTTATTAAAACATGCTAAAAAGTATCGGGTAGATATTTTTTGGGCAGTCGTCATGGTGGTTATCATGGCAATTTCAACATTGTGGCAACCTAAATTGTTACAAAAAGTAATTGATGCTATTTTAAAGGACCAGGGTGATAAAATCACGACACTTGGTTTGTACTTGATTGGAGTTGCTGTTATTGGATTGTTGGCAGGTGTTGTGAATACAATTCTATCAGCAAAAGTAGCACAATCAATGAGTGCAGATATTCGTGAAACTGCTTTTAGAAAGATTCAAACATTTTCTTTCAGTAATATTGAACGATTCCAAGCAGGGAATATTGTGGTTCGTTTAACCAATGATATTACCCAAATTCAAACGTTAATTATGACAATTTTACAGACATTAATTCGAGTGCCCATTTTATTTATCGGTGCATTCATTTTAGCTATGAATACAATTGCGGATTTATGGTGGATTATTGTTATTTTAATTGTCTGCGTGTTAGGTATTTCAATGTTAACTTTCGGTCGCATGGGACGCCATTTTGGGTTAATGCAAGGCTTAATTGATCGAGTAAATGAGTTAGCCAAAGAAAACTTGATGGGTGTGCGTGTTGTTAAGTCATTTAATCAAGAAAAAAATGAAGAAAAACGTTTCGATAAGGTTTCAGATGATTTAAATGCACAAAATATCTATGTTGGAACTCTATTTGCTGTTTTAATTCCAGCATTTACATTAATTGGAAATATGGCTGTCGTTGCCGCAATTTATTTTGTAGGTGATTTAGCTAAAGCAGATCCAAGTACAGTTACAGCTATTACTTCGTTTGTTAATTATTTAATGCAAATCATGTTTGCCATTATTATTGGTGGAATGATGATGACGTTTAGTGCTCGTGCAATGGTTTCAATTAAACGACTACGCGAAATTTTAGATGAAGAACCAGATATTTATTACCAAGATGTTCCAGAGGAAGATTTATCGGGATCTGTTAGTTTTGAAGATGTCTCATTCTCATATGAAGGCGATGATAAACCAACACTTAAACATGTTAGTTTTGATGTTAAACCTGGAGAAATGATAGGAATTGTTGGTGCAACTGGTTCAGGTAAATCAACTTTAGCCCAAATGATTCCACGATTATTTGATCCCCAAGAAGGAATGATCAAAGTTGGTGGTGAGAATTTAAAGGATGTTAATGAAAAATCGCTTCGTAAAACAGTAGCATTTGTTTTACAAAAGGCTATCCTATTTTCTGGCACAATCGCAGACAACTTACGTCAAGGTAAAGAAGATGCCAACGAGAAAGATATGGATATGGCCAGTCAAATCGCTCAGGCATCAGAATTTATTAATCGATTACCAGAACGTTATGATGCAGAGGTTGAAGAACGTTCAGCTAACTTCTCAGGTGGTCAAAAACAACGTTTATCAATTACGCGTGGTGTTATTGGTAAACCTAAAATCTTAATTTTAGATGATTCAACATCAGCACTTGATGCTCAATCAGAAAAATTAGTCCAAAAAGCATTAAATAATGAATTGAAAGAGACAACAACATTTGTTATTGCCGAAAAAATCTCATCTGTGATTAATGCGGATCGTATTTTTGTTATGGATGACGGTAAATTAGTTGGCGAGGGGACACATAAAGATCTCGTTGAAAATAGTCAAATTTATCAAGAAATTTATAACACTCAAAAAGGAAAGGAGACTGTCTAATGAAAGATATGAATAGATCGATGGCATTCTTCTTCCACTACTTGAAAAGCTATAAATTAGGTTTTACAGTTATGACTGTTGCAATTATTGCATCGACATACTTCCAGGTAAAAGCACCTGTGTATATGGGAAAAGCAATTACGGCATTGGCAGACTACGTAATTGGTTTAACAAAAGGAGTGAGTGATAAAGGAAATTTTGTTAGCTCATTGTGGATGTTATTCTTATTTTATATTTTTTCAATTGTAGCAATGTTTTTCTCAAATATTATTGTCACGTTCATTACAGGAAACTCGACAAATAGAATGCGAAAAGGGCTATTTGGAAAATTACAAAAAATGACAATTCGATTCTTTGATTCACATAAAGATGGGGATATTTTAAGTCGTTTTACAAGTGATTTGGATAATATTTCGAACGCAATGAATCAAGCCTTAGGACAAATTATGAGTAATATTGCTCTAATGATTGGGATTATCATTATGATGTTTCAACAGAATGTTCAGCTTGCCTGGGTTACGATTGCTTCAACGCCTATCGCGTTACTTCTTGCGGTCATTTTAATTTCTAAAACACGTAAGTATGTTGATATACAACAAAAAGAAGTTGGAAAATTAAATGGCTATATTAATGAAAAAATTAGTGGTCAAAAAATTGTAATTACTAACGGGCTTCAAAAAGAAGCTATTGATGGTTTCTTGCCATATAACGAAAATGTTCGTAAAGCAACGTTTAAAGGACAAGTCTATTCAGGGATGCTTTTCCCAGTTATGAATGGCCTCTCGTTGGTTAATACAGCCATTGTTATCTTCTTTGGTAGCTGGTTAGCACTGAACGGTGATATGGGCCGTACAACGGCTTTAGGACTAGTTGTCGTGTTTGTTCAATACTCACAACAATTTTACCAACCAATATCACAAATTTCTTCATTGTATAGTATGTTCCAACTTGCTATTACAGGTGCTAGTCGACTGAATGAAATGTTTGATGAACCAGATGAGGTCAACTCAACTGATAAGCAAAAATTAACGGGTCTAACAAATGGTGTTAAGTTAAGAAATGTTAATTTTGGTTATAATGCTAATAAAGAAATTTTACATGATGTATCAATTAATGTTGATAAAGGTGAAATGGTAGCTTTAGTCGGACCAACTGGTTCAGGTAAAACAACAATTATGAATTTATTGAATCGATTCTATGATGTTACAGGTGGTTCAGTTGAATTTGATGGCGTAAATGTTAAGGATCTTGAACTTCAAAGTCTTCGTGATCATGTTGGGATAGTTCTTCAAGAAAGTGTATTATTCTCAGGAACAATTCGTGATAATATTGTCTTTGGTAAACCTGAAGCATCAGATGAAGATATGATTTCTGCCGCTAAGCAAGCTAATATTCATGATTTTATTATGAGTCAAGAAAATGGCTATGACACGACAGTATCGGATGAAAACTCTGTGTTTTCAACTGGCCAAAAACAATTAATTAGTATCGCAAGAACAATTTTAACTAATCCTACGTTATTAATTTTGGATGAAGCGACTTCTAATGTTGATACAGTGACAGAAGCTAAAATTCAAAAAGCAATGGATACAGTTATTCAAGGGCGTACTAGTTTTGTAATCGCACATCGCTTGAAAACAATATTAGATGCTGATAAAATTGTTGTTCTGAAGGACGGTAAGGTTATTGAACAAGGTAACCATCAAGAATTATTGGATCAAAAAGGATTCTATTCTGAACTTTATAATAATCAATTTGTATTTGAATAAAACAGTGAAAAAATCTTTCAAGAATACTTTATATAAAGTATTCTTGAAAGATTTTTTATTTTAAATTAAGATATAAAGTAACAAAAAAAACAAAAAATAAATATATTTAATTGTAATTTTATATCATTCAAGGTATGATGTAACCAGTTAATGATAACGCTTTCTTTTATGAATGGAGGAGATATTATGTTGGGTTTTTCAATTTATTTAGGTGATAAGATTGACGATGATACAAAAAAATATATTGAAGTAATGCGTAAATCAGGATTTAAGGGTATTTTTACTTCATTACATATTCCTGAAGAAGATAGAAAAAAAACTATTGATGAATTAAAAACTTTGGGGAATTTATGTCTTGAAAATAACTTGAAATTAATGGTTGATATTTCAGAAAAAAGTTTAAAATTATTGGAATTTGATTTGAAAACTGCTGGAATTACTGGTTTAAGAATTGATTATGGGATTAGTATGGAAAAAATAGCTGAATTATCAAATAATATAGATATTGGATTAAATGCTAGTACGATTTCAGAGCTGGATATTAAGCAACTAGTTGATAATCATGCAAATTTTAAGAATATTGAAGCATGGCATAATTATTATCCTCGACCAGATACGGGATTAGATGACGAATGGTTAAAAAATAAGAATCATTGGTTAAAAAAATCAGGATTTACTACGATGGCGTTTGTGGCAGGAGATAAAATATTTAGAGGGCCAATTGGAAAGGGATTACCAACATTAGAAAAACATCGAAATTACAATGTATTGGCTGCAATGATAGATTTAATTGAGAATAATTATACTGATGACGTTTATATCGGTGATCCGCGAGTTTCACAAAGAACAATTAGTAAGATAGTTAACTATTTTACTAATCAAAGTATAGAAATAGATATTGAAAGTAGTTCGCATGAACTTGATAATATAGCATGGCATAATCGTGCTGACGTGGCTAGGGATGTTGTAAGGTTAGAAGAAAGTCGGATAAGAAATCAATTCACTATTGAACCAATAAATAATGAAGATGCTCGAACGAGAGGTACTATAACGCAAGATAATATGTTATATGGGAGATATACTGGAGAAATACAGATAGTGAAAAATAATTTACCAATTGATAAAAAAGTAAACCAAATTGGTACAGTTAAAAGGACAGACTTGGATTTAATTGACTATATAGGAGCAAAACAAAAAATAATATTTAATAATACAATTATAAAAGAGGGATAAAATATGGATATTACAAAATTAGTAACGGAAACTAGAAATGAACAAACTATGAATTTAGATGAGTTAAAATGTTCTGAAGTTGCAAGAATAATGAATGAAGCCGATATGACAGTTCCTAAAAGCGTAGAAAAAGAGTTATCGCAAATTAATGAAGCAGTTAGTAAAATTATTGAATCATTTAATAGTGGAGGCCGTTTAATTTATATGGGTGCAGGAACTAGTGGTAGATTAGGTGTCTTAGATGCTGCTGAATGTGTACCAACATTTGGAACAAATCCTAGCATGGTGCAAGGATTGATTGCTGGTGGTATGAAAGCAATGACTGTGGCAGTTGAAGGTGCCGAAGATTCAAACGAATTGGGTAAGTTGGATTTGGAAAATATTTGTTTAACAAAATTAGATACAGTAGTTGGAATTGCAGCAAGTGGTAGAACACCATATGTTATTGGGGGTCTTGACTACGCTAAACATCTTGGTGCGAACACAATAAGTCTGGCTTGCAATAAGGAATCAATTATTGGACGGCATGCTGATACGGCTATTGAGATTGAAGTGGGACCAGAGATATTGACTGGGTCTACTCGTTTAAAATCAGGAACGGCACAAAAATTAGTATTAAATATGTTGTCGACAATTTCGATGATTGGAATTGGAAAAATATATAAAAATTTAATGGTCGATGTTAGACCAACGAATGAAAAATTAGTTGAAAGATCAAAGCATATTATTATGGATGCAACTGGAGTAAGTTATGAACAAGCAAAATTAACATTTGAATTAGCTGAACATGATGTCAAACTTGCAATAGTTATGATTCTAACGGATAACGATTTGAATCAAGCTAAAGAAAAATTAAAGAAGGCTCATGGTTTTGTTAGGGAAGCAATCAAATAAAATATTTGGAGGGGTTAAATTATGGCAGACAAAAAAATCGAAAAAATTGCAAATGAAATTTATGATAATGTAGGGGGGCCAGACAATGTTGAAAAATTAATTCATTGTATGACTCGAGTTAGGATGACAATTAGGGATGAAGATAAAGTAGATATTGAAAAATTGAAAAATATCGATGGTGTCATGGGTGTTGTTGAAGATGATACTTTGCAAGTGGTAGTTGGACCTGGTACAGTCAACAAAGTTGCAGATGAAATGGTAAGACAAGTAGGGGTTAAATTAGGCGAACCTTTCCCTTTGAAGAACGTAGTACAATCAACTCAAATGACTGATAAAGAATTGGTTGAGAGCAAAGCTGCTAAAGTAAAAGCAGAACATAAAGCTAAACAAAAGCAAACGCCAATAAAAAAGGTGCTTAAAGCAATTTCAAATATCTTTGTTCCACTAATTCCTGTATTTGTTGGAGCAGGATTGATTGGTGGATTGGCTGCTGTCCTTGGAAATATGATGGTTGCAGGGGATTTAAGTTCGAGCTGGACAGATTTTATTGCAGTTTTAAATGTTATTAAAAATGGTGTTTTCAGTTATTTAGTTATCTATGTAGGGATAAATAGTGCCAGTGAATTTGGTGCCACTCCAGGACTTGGTGGTGTTATCGGCGCTGTCACTTTGCTGAGTGGGGTAACCCCTGAAGCACCTCTCCATAATATCTTTAACGGTCAGGCACTAAGTGCTGGACAGGGTGGAATTATTGGTGTTATTTTTGCAGTGTGGGTATTAGCTATTTTAGAAAAAAGATTGCATAAATGGATTCCGGATTCTTTAGATATTATTATAACACCGACAATATCATTATTTGTTATTGGAATGATGACAATTTTCTTAGTAATGCCAGTTGCTGGGGTTGTTTCGAATTCTTTAGTTACATCAATTAACTGGGTCTTAGAAGTTGGTGGTGCATTTTCTGGTTTTGTTTTAGGGACTTTTTTCTTACCAATGGTAATGTTAGGATTACATCAAATTTTAACACCTATTCATCTTGAAATGATTGCTAAGTCTGGATCAACATTATTATTGCCAATTTTAGCAATGGCAGGAGCTGGACAAGTAGGGGCAGCAATTGCATTATGGGTTCGTTGTCGTAAAAATAAAAAATTAACAAATTTAATTAAAGGCGCTCTACCAGTCGGATTTCTAGGAATTGGGGAACCATTAATTTATGGGGTTATACTACCTTTAGGACGACCAATGATTACTGCTTGTCTTGGTGGCGGAATCGGTGGAGCGGTGATTGGTGGGATTGGTCATATTGGATCTATTGCAATAGGACCTTCTGGGGTAGCATTGATACCTTTAATAAGTAATGGACACTGGATTGGGTATATTCTTGGATTGCTTGCGGCATATGCGGGCGGATTTATTTTAACATTCTTTTTTGGTATTCCAAAAGATGCTATGATTGAGACAGAAGCATAAGACATACCATAAAAAGAGGTAAGAAGTATGGGTAATTATTTGTACACAATACAAGCAAATATGGATAAATACACAAAGGTAGAGCGAAAAATAGCACGGTTTATTTTAGAGCACCCTCAGAAAGTAATAAGAATGAGTACACAGAGTATGGCAGAGGTGGTAGGTGTCAGCACTGCAGCAATAACGCGATTTGGAAAAAGTATTAGTGATACTGGTTTTCCAGGATTAAAATTAGAATTATCAGCAGAAATCCAAGATGATAAATCAATGCTCGAGGAAATTAATCCTAAAGATGATTTAGTGACGACACAACAAAAATTAACCATGCGGATACAACATACGATTGAGGAATCAAATAAAACATTAGATGAGGAAGTCGTTAATGCTGCGAAGGTTATTGCAGAGTCAAAAATAATCTATGCGTATGGAATTGGAGCATCAGAAATTGTAGCTAAAGATTTCCAACAAAAATTTATTCGAGTTGGTAAGTCTGTTATAGAAACACTTGATACACATCTAATTGCCGTTGGATTATCGCAACTAAAAGAAGGAACAACTTTATTCTTGATATCAAATTCAGGGGAAAATACGGATGCAATTAAGTTAGCAAATCTTGCAAATCGACAAAAAATAAAAGTTATCGTTTTAACACATAATAAAAAAAGTACATTGGCCAAATTAGCTAATATTATTTTAGAACATGACGATAGTGAAGAAAATAAAAAATTCAGAAGTGCAGCGACTACTTCTTTAATTGCTCAATTATATGCAGTCGATCTTGTGTATTATTCTTTTGTATCAATTCATTTTGATGATAATGTTACAAGATTGACAGATTCAAGGGATGTCGTAAAGAAATATTTCACCAAAAGCAAACCTAAATTCTAAAAACACTATCTTTTATAATATTAATTTGTTACAATCAAACTATAAATTCGATGATAAAAGCTAGTAAACTAATTAATTTTAAAGCAAGTCTAGGTTGATGGAAGCTAGATAAAAGCGTTAGTTGAATCGTACTTTTTAGAAATAACTGAATATTTTGAGTGGATATTAATCAATTAGAGTGGTACCGCGGGAATTCTCGTCTCTTACATAATTATTTGTAAGGGGCTTTTTTTATACAATTTTAGGAGGAATGGATAATGAATTATAAACAACAAGTTGCACAAGCATTGGTTGCTATCGTTGATGGAAACCTTACTGAAGAAGAAATTATTGCCAAAATTGAAATACCAAAAAGTTCTGATATGGGGGATTATGCATTTCCAGCTTTTGCATTAGCTAAAGCATTTAGAAAAGCACCTCAGATGATTGCTAAAGACTTAGTAGAGAAAATTGATCAAAGTCAATTTGAGTCAGTTGCTGCAGTTGGGCCATATGTTAACTTTTTCTTGAATAAGGCTGCATTTAGTCAAGATATTATTGAACAAGTGCTTTCAAATGGCAGTGAGTATGGCGCATCTGATATTGGTCATGATGGTAACGTACCAATTGATATGTCATCACCCAATATTGCTAAACCTATTTCAATGGGACATTTACGTTCAACTGTGATTGGTAATTCAATTGCAAACATCTTGGCTAAAATTAATTATAATCCAATTAAAATTAATCATTTAGGCGATTGGGGAACTCAATTTGGTAAGTTAATTACTGCTTATAAATTATGGGGTAGTGAAGCAGAAGTTAAAGCTGATCCTATCAATAAATTACTTGAATACTACGTTCGTTTCCATAAAGAAGCAGAAGAAAATCCAGAGTTAGATGTTGCAGCTCGTGCATGGTTTAAAAAGCTCGAGGATGGCGATGAAGAAGCAATCGAACTTTGGACTTGGTTCCGTGCAGAATCATTATCAGCTTTCAATAAAATTTATGATATGCTGGGTGTCCAATTTGATTCATTTAAAGGGGAAGCCTTTTATAATGATAAAATGGGCGAAGTTGTGACAATGTTAAAAGATAAAAATTTGTTAAAAGAAAGCCAAGGCGCAGAAATTGTTGATCTTGAAAAATACGATTTAAACCCTGCCTTGATTCAAAAAACAGATGGGGCAACTTTATATATTACTCGTGATTTAGCTGCTGCTATTTACCGTAAACGGACGTATAATTTTGTACAGTCATTGTATGTTGTCGGAAATGAACAAGCTAACCATTTTAGACAATTAAAGGCTGTGTTAAAGGAAATGGGTAATGATTGGTCAGATGATATGCACCACATTCCATTTGGCTTAATCACACAAGGTGGTAAGAAATTATCGACTCGTTCAGGACGTGTTATTTTACTTGAAGAAGTTTTAGATGATGCTACAAGCCTTGCTAAAAAACAAATTCAAGATAAAAATCCTGACCTACCAAATGCTGAACAAGTTGCTAAAGATGTTGGTGTTGGGGCTGTTATTTTCCATGATTTAAAGAATGAACGTATGAATAATTTTGATTTTGTTTTAGAAGAAGTTGTTCGTTTTGAAGGTGAAACAGGTCCCTATGTCCAATATTCAAATGCTAGAGCACAAAGTATTATTCGTAAAGCGGGTGATGTTTCAATTAGTGAAAGTAACAATGAACTTTCTGATCCTGCTGCATGGGATACAATTAAGTTACTTGGTGACTTCCCTAAAATAATTAAACGTGCAGCTAAAGAATATGAACCATCAGTAATTGCTAAATACGCTATTCATTTATCAAGAGCATTTAATAAATACTATGCAAATTCAAAGATATTAGTTGAAGATGATCAAAAATTAGCTCGTTTAGCACTCGTTCAAAGTGTGAGCGTCGTTTTAACAGAATCATTAAGATTATTAGGCGTAAATGCACCAAAAGAAATGTAATTAATAAAAAAGTTGACTTAATTGTTAACTTTTTTATTTTATCTAAATATTGTTAGATGTACTTTTTAACGATGATTGTGCGTTTGAACACAAAATGGATGTGCGAATACGACCAGTTTATTTTTATCATTTTGGTACTGTTAGATTAATGATTTAGAGCTATCAGTGAATCAAAAAAATAAACCAGGGTCTCCAAAATCCGAAAAAATAAATCGACATTCTATATTTAATCTGATAGTGTTGATAGTTATATATCATAAATATAGGTATTAAGGGAGTAAAGGGATGATTACAGAAAAAGAAAGACAAAGGTATCGATCAGAATTTTCTGACCATGAGTTGTTTGGTTGTTTAAGTGAGGATGAACAAGGAGCTTGTTTTGAACAAATTACATTTAAAAGATTTCTAAAAGGAAATACTATTTTTGATATGAATGATAAACGTGATTTTATTTATGTTGTCTTGGATGGATTAGTTAAAATTGAACGTGGTGATCGAGCTGGTATTTTTCAAAATTATATGTATGTTACATCGAAACAAATATTTCCAATTGGTGGAATGTTACAGAGTGAATATTATACTGTTTCAAGTCGTGCTGCTACACTAGCGACGGTCGCTAAGATTCCTGTTGAACTTATTGAGAATTTAATCAAAACACATTATGAAGTTTCTGCGTACTTATTTGGGCAAATTGATAATATTTTAAATTGTTCAGAAGTGTTAAGGTTAAGAACCGTATGTAGTAATACAACAACCCGGATAACACAAGTGTTACAGTATTTAAGTGAGAATCTAGCCGATAAACATGGTGAGAATAGTCTGCGAATCCCATATGTGATTACACATGAAGATATTGCGACGATTAGTGGAACGCGGCGTGAAACCGTTGGACGAGTTATTCAGAAATTAGTGTTAGATGGTTATATTATTAGAGATTCAGGTATGCTTATATTTGAATCAAAATTCAATAAAATGAATAAAATCGTCCTAAATTAAGCGTATTATTTCAGTATTCATATTTCTTTTGCTATACTAAGAATAAATACTCATTCAAAGAGGGATTCTTATGAAGAAAGAGATACGTCAAGCTAAAATTGAACAGTTAATTAATAAAAAAGTAATTGCAACGCAGGATGATTTGATTTCAGAATTGGAACATGTGAATATTAAGGCGACTCAAGCGACTATTTCTAGAGATATTCGTGAAATGAAAATTGTTAAAGCTCAAGATGAACAAGGTGATTTGAGATACGCAATTTTTAAGTCAGGTAATTTAAGTGAAGAAGTTCATTTATTTGAAATTATTTTTGAAGTCGTTACTAATATTACTAAAATCCAATTTATGAATGTTGTTAAAACGATTCCAAGTAACGGTAATTTACTGGCAGCAATTATCGATGATTTTGGCTTCCCGGATATTGTTGGAACTGTTGCGGGACATGATACAATTATGATTATTAGTTCAGATGAGCAGGCCGCACAACGTGTCTATGATATTTTTACTGAACACGCAAATCCAGATAATTTAATTTAAAATACTGTGAGACTAAGGAGTAGATAACATCTACATTTCTTAGTCTTTTTTTAAATATTTAAAAATATCATAATAAAAAGGCTAATTTACTTTTTATAATATTGCTATGGTAAAATAATAAATGATATTAAGATTAAATATGGGGACAACTAATGAAAAATGAAAATAAAAGAACTAAAAATGAAAATTGGTTTGTAATACATCTAATTCAATTTAAAAATTGGTTTCGACAGGGATGGAAATTTGTGCATGGTTGGAAATGGTTGACTATTTTTATTTTAGCAATTATTTTAGGTTCGAGTGCGTATTTAACTTATGTAGCCAAAACAACAAATGTTAGTGGGTTAAAAGCTGCTTTACAACAATCAACTGAGGTTTTTGATAAAGATGGCGATAAAGCAGGATCGTTATACTCTCAAAAGGGTACTTACGTTTCATTAAATAAGATTTCACCCAATATTCAAAATGCTGTACTGTCATCAGAAGATCGTAATTTTTATCATGAATATGGATTTTCAATCAAAGGGATGGCACGTTCTGTGGTTTCATTGGTTAAAAATCGATTAACTGGAAGTAGTGCAATTAGTGGTGGCGGAAGTACTATAACGCAACAACTTGTTAAAAATGCATTCTTGTCACAGGAGCAAACTTATAGTCGTAAGGCTAAAGAAATATTTATTTCAATTGAAACGGAAAAAGTATATTCAAAAAAAGACATTCTAACGATGTACTTAAATAATGCATATTTTGGTAATGGCGTTTGGGGTGTTCAAGATGCCTCTAAAAAATATTTTGGAAAAAGTGCTTCAGATTTAACTGTTAGTGAGGCTGCAGTTATTGCGGGTATGTTAACATCGCCAGGGGCATATAATCCGATAGATCATCCTGTTGCAGCTAAACAAAGGCGTAATGTTGTTCTGAATGTTATGTATGAAAATAAAAAAATCTCTAGTGCAGAATTATCAAGTGCTAAGCAGACGGGTATTACATTAAATGATACGTACGATTATCAATCAGGTTATAAATATCCTTATTATTTTGATGCCGTTATTAGTGAAGCAATTAAAAATTATGGGTTAACTGAATCAGATATTATGAATCGTGGTTATAAAATTTATACGGCGATGGATCAGACCCATCAAGAAGCTATGCAAACATCATTTGATAACTCTACCTTGTTCCCTTTGGATGCTGATGATGGGACAAAAGCTCAGGGTGGATCAATTGCTATTAATTCAACGAATGGTGGTGTGACAGCAGTTGTTGGTGGACGAGGTAAACACGTTTTTAGGGGATATAATCGAGCGACTCAGATTAACCGCCAACCGGGGTCAACACTAAAACCAATTGCCGTATATATGCCTGCTTTAGAAGATGGCTATTTTTATGATTCTGAATTAAAAGATAAAAAACAATCATATGGATCAAATAATTATTCACCAAATAATTACGACAATCAATATGCAGGTAAAATACCAATGTATAAGGCATTGGCACTTAGTAAAAATGCGCCAGCTGTGTGGTTGTTAAATAAAATTGGTGTTGATAAAGGATACGATGCTGTTAAAAAATTTGGTATACCGGTTAAAAGTTCGGACAAAAACTTAGATTTAGCTTTGGGTGGTTTAACTACTGGTGTCTCACCCTACGAAATGGCTAGTGCATATACTGCGTTTGCTAATGGTGGTATTCAAAAAAAGGCTCATTTTATTACTAAAATTGTTGATGCTTCTGGTAAAACGATTGTTAATAATTCAGACAATAGTGAAACTAAAGTTATGAGTAGTAAGGTAGCTAAATCGATGACAAGTATGATGATGGGTGTCTTTGAAACTGGAGGAACTGGCGAACTTGCTGTCCCAGCTGGATATACAGTTGCTGGTAAAACGGGAAGTACAGAGGCTAAAAAAGGTTCTACAGATGGGACGAAAGATCAGTGGGTTATTGGATATACACCAGACATTACTGTCGCAACATGGGTTGGTTTTGATCAAACTGATGATACTCATTACCTAAGAAATTCAAGTGGGGATATCGTTGATTCCTTATTTAAAAGCGAAATGTCAGGTATATTACCTAATACTGCTCAGACAAGCTTCTCAACGAAATCTGCTACTACTTTAGCAAATAATACCGGTTCAAATGATAGTGGAGATGGTATTTTAGAATCAGTAGAAAAGCAAACAGATGAAATAAAAAATAAATTATCTGATTCTGCTAAAAAAGCCCAAAAATGGCTCAGTGATAGTATTAATGGGATGTTTGGAAATTAGAACAAATCAATGCAAATTATGGATAAAAATGATACACTAATTAAGTTAATATAAATTATTATTGGAGGAATCAGAAATGGTTGTTAATATTTATGATACAGCGAACCAAATGAGTCAAGATCTTAGTCAAACGGAAGAATATAAGGCTTTGAAATCAGCTTATACAAAAATGCAAGAAGATGAAATTGCATATAAATTATTTAAAGAATTTCAAACAATTCAAATGTCTTTGCAACAAAAACAAATGAATGGTGAAGAAATGACAGACGAAGAACTTGAAAATGCTCATAATCTTTCAGAAAAAATCGGTGATTTTGATACAATCAAAGATTTAATGGTTAAAGAACAAGTTTTAAGTGAAATTATGAATGAAGTTAATTCAATTATCACAAAACCAATACAAGATTTATATCATAATTAATTCGAATAAAAATCCTGGAAGCAAAGCAATTATGTTTTGTACCAGGTTTTTTTTTATAAAGGAGTGGGAAGATGAAATTTATTCATGCAGCTGATTTACATTTAGATAGTCCTTTTGGAGGATTAAAAAATGTACCAAGTCAGTTAATGGATTCGATTTATCAGTCAACATTTAAAGCTTTGAGTAATCTCGTAGATACGGCTATTGAAGAATCAGTAGACTTTGTTTGTTTAGTTGGGGATTTATATGATTCATCTGAGATGAGTATTATGGCACAAACAACGTTAATTAGTCAGTGTGAACGACTGCAAAAGGCCGGAATAAATGTTTATTTGAGTTTTGGTAACCATGATTTTTCTGATAATGCTCAAGATCATTTAACTTTTCCATCAAATGTAACTTTATTTACAAGTGAAGTTGAAACAGTGACGCACATTTTAAAAAATGGCGATGAAGTTCGATTAACTGGGTTTAGTTATGCACATAGATGGGAACCATCAAAAATCGTTGATTATCCTGTTCGTGGTGATGAGAAATGGCATATTGGGCTTATCCATGGGGCAAATGAGGGTATAAATTCAATATCAGATGAAAGTTATGCACCATTTACTGTTAAAGAATTATTACAGAAAAATTATGATTATTGGGGATTGGGTCATATTCATGTAAGACAGATTTTGAATGAACAACCCCCAGTTATCTATCCTGGAAATACACAAGGTCGGCACCGTAAAGAATCAGGCGATAAAGGGTTTTATCTAGTGAATAGTGATGGAAATAAGTTGGTTCCCAAATTTATAACGTCATCTACAATTGATTGGGAAACAGTTAATATTTCAATGGCAAAAATTGATTCACTATCAGATGCTATTGATAAGATTGACGCTGAATGCCAACTTTTTTCTAAAGATAAATCATATTTAATAGTGATACAAATCACAGATTTAGATAATTTTAGTGATAGCCTAGTAAATCGCATTCAAAATGGTGATTTATTAACTGCTTGGATTCAAAAACATATGCCAGATAATTACTATTGGATTGTTAAAATTAAAACGGTGATTAATAAAAAGGTAGCTTTTGAATCAATTGATCAACAATACTGGGAAGAAAGCGCAAAACGTGTTTTTACTGATGATGGAATGACTGAACTCGCTGATAAATTATTACAAATTCCGGAACTTAATACGTACTTATTAGAAACGGGACATTTAGTAGAATTACAAGAAAATTCAAAAACATTGCTTCATGAAAATCAAGCGATAGAGGGTCATATAGATGAAAATAACTAAAGTTAAAATTTACGGATTTGGGAAGTGGCATGATAAAACGTTTGATTTTAATCAAACGAATCAGGTTATTTTTGGTCTGAATGAAGCAGGTAAATCGACGTTAACAGCATTCGTATTGAGTATGTTATTTGGATTTGCAAATGCGAAAAAGAAGTACCAACAATATCTGCCTAAAGACTCATCCACATATGGTGGAGAGTTGGAATTATTAATTGGTAACGATGCTTATCGACTAACTCGTACACAAGGTAAATCTGGTGGCAAGGTATCTATTGTTAAAAGTGATGATGGGATGAAAGTAGCTAGTAGTAAGCTGCATGAATGGCTAAATCCAGTCGATGAAAATTTATACAATCAAGTATTTTCATTTAATCAGCAGGCGTTAAACCAAGTATTTAATTTAACGAATGAAGATTTAAATGAGTATCTAACGACGATGGGAGCAGTTGGTAGTCAAGAATGGTTAGAATTAACTAAAAAAATTCAAAAAGATGCCGATCACGTCTATAAGCCAGCAGGTCGTGTAACTGAGTTAAATAAGGAAATTGCGTTATACAATGATTTAGTTAATAAAATAAATATTGCCAAACAGAAATTTCCGGAATATGTTGAGACACAAAAAAAGTTAGATCAAAATAGGGAACAAATTAAAGGGCTACAAACAACACAATATAATCTAACCAAAGATTACCAACGCTACGAACAATTAAAGCAAAATTGGTCAATATATGAACAATCTAATGAGTTGACGGATAAGCTAAAACAAACTGATGAAGATGCTATGATTTCTGTTGATAATTATCAAAAAATACAAAATTTACTAGAGAAACAAAAGATAAATAATGAAAGGTTAAAATCGATTAATCAGAGTGTAGTTGATGAAAAAGAAAATTTAGCAGCATTAAATTTAATAAATTTTTATGAAAACAATAAAGTTGATTTTGATATATTATTTGAACAATTAGCTGATAATCAACAATATTTAGATAAAGTTGTATTAGAACAGACGAGTTTAAACCAACTATTAACAGAACAAGAACGGTTAATGATGCAATATCAAAATATCAACGGAAAAGTTCCAATAGCGTTTGATCCTGATGATTTTAAAAATATTGTCACATTAATTAAATCTGAAGAGAGCAATAAACGAATACTTCAAGAAATTGAACAAAAGCAATTGACGAAAAAACAAGATATTTTAGATTTAAATCAATCAATTGATCAAAAAAATCAAGTACAAAAAAGTAAATGGTCTACACAACAAAGTATCTTAGTAGGGGTAAGTGTTATACTATTTGTACTAAGTATGATCTTACCAATGCCGTTTAAAATAATGGGATTGATACTAGATATTATGATAGTTGTATATACCATAATTGTATTTAAGCAGTCTAATTCTAAGGATAAATCAAGTAGTGATGCTCTGATGCAAATACAAAATAAAAGACAAATGATTACTGCAGAAATTGATGAAAATCAATTGAAGATAGGTGAACTGGACGAACAATTGAGACAAACTGATACTGAATTAACGGATTATCAAATTCAATACGTTTTAGATGATTTTCCAAAGAATCAGTGGTTCTCAATTCAAAATGACTTAAGTCGAATACAGTCTATAACAGATCAAATTAGTCAAAAATCAGCAGAAATTAAAACGTTAACTGACAAGATAAAAAATTATTTGAATCAGACAGATTTTGCTGATAGTTTTCTAGCACTAAATAAAAGTGATATGGCAGATAGTTTAGCTAGAATTAGAGGCTTTAATGATAAATTACAACCTTTAATTGCTGAATCACAATCAATAAAAAATAAAATGGGCTATTTAAATGAACAACAAAAGCATGAAGATAATGTGACTGCTGATATTTCTAATCAAATTAATGAAATATTAACGCAATATCATTTAACGTCAATTGAGCAATTTGAAAAAAATTACGATTTACAAAAGCAATTTGTTCAAGACAAATCTAAATTGGATACAATTAATGAGCAGCTTCCTGTGGAGGTTAGAAAAAATCTTGCTAGATTTGAAACGAAAGAAAGTTTAGATGAACAATTAGATGAGCTTACAGAACAATTGAAACAATTGCAAAATAGTATAATGAACATTAATCAGGAGATTATTGATCAACAGACGTTATTACGGACTTTGAAGGCAGAAGGGAATTATACAGAACTTCGACAAGAGTTGGCTGAAAAAGTTACAATTTTAAGTGAATTAGCTGATAAATGGTTAACTCAAAAGTTAACTATTAATTGGATTAACGAGGCATTAAAAGACTCTTCTGGGGTTAGAATGCCACAAATGTTGCAATTAGCAAATCATTATTTTGAACTATTAACATTAGGCCATTTTACACAAATAAATAATATATCAGGATTATTAACCGTCGTTTCTTCTGATATGGTATCATTTGAAGTGGGAGAATTGTCACAAGGAACAGCAGAGCAGCTATATATCGCACTTAGATTTGCTTTAATCATGACAATTAATAAATCAATCGAATTACCATTAATTATTGATGATGGGTTTGTTAATTTTGATAAAAACAGAAAAAATGCCGTTTTAAAACTAATACGAGAAATAAGTAAAAAAGTTCAAATTATTTATTTAACGGCAGATGATTCAGGATTAACTGGATTTGATAACGATAAAATAATTAAGTTATAGGAGGATGGACATGGCACAAGAGAAAAAAATATTTGAATATAAAGTTGACGAAAACGTAGCATTATTTGTTTTAATTAAGAGTGCAGAAGTTAGAAATACAAAGAATAATAAGCAATTTATTGCATTTAATTTTGAAGATAGTTCAGGCCAAATTAGCGCTAAGCTTTGGGATGCAACGCCAGAGGCAATTGAACAATTTCAAACGGGTAAAGTTGCCTTTATAAAAGGAAAACGTGAAGTTTACCAAAATAATCCACAGATGAAAATCTATCATATTAGATTGACTGAAGAGGGTGAACCTAATGATCCGAGTCAATTTGTCGTTAGTGCACCAATGAAAAAAGATGAGATGGAAGAAGAATTTAATAAAGCTATTTTTGAAATTACAAACCCAAATTGGAATCGAATTGTAAGATATCTCATTGCCGAAAAACATGATGATTTTTTCAGTTATCCCGCTGCAAAGAAAAATCATCACGCATTTTCTGGTGGGTTAGCCTACCATACACTTTCAATGTTGCGATTAGCTAAATCAATTGTTGCCGAATATGGTGATGTGATTAATGCACCATTACTTTACGCAGGTGTGATTTTACATGATTTAGGAAAAACAATCGAATTATCAGGTTCTGTGGCAACAACTTATACATTAGCTGGAAATTTAATTGGGCATATTGTATTAATTGATGAAGAAATTGTTAAAGCAGCAGGTGAATTAAAAATTGATCTTCAGACAGAAGACATGATTTTATTACGTCACGTTGTTCTTGCGCATCATGGGTTACTAGAGTATGGTTCACCAGTGCAACCTCATTTAATTGAAGCAGATGTTTTACATCAAATTGATAATATTGATGCATCAATTCAAATGTTGAAAGGGTCATTGGCTCATACAGAAGAGGGCGAATTTTCTGAACGTATATTTGGTATGGATGGTCGAAATTTCTATAAACCACATGCTGACAGTAATGTAACAAATAATTAAATTGAAAAATATCTCAATGGATAAATTCCATTGAGATATTTTTTTCGAAAAAAAAACACCAGATATAATCTGATGTTTTGATGTATTTATTTTGAAGATGAAGAAGATGATGATAAGTAGCTTGAAAGAACATCTTTCAAGTCATCATCTTTGATTGATACGTTACCTTTTTTAAGAACTTTACCAACAATTTTTTGTAATTTAGTTGAGTCAGCCATAGTTTCAGTAACAATTTGTTCTTTTAAGTCAGAAATGTGATCGGCTTTTTTACCTTTACCAGCATTTTTAACACTCAAGATTACATCATAACCTGCTGTTGTTTTAACAGGTGTAGTTGTATATTTACCTTGTTTTAAATCAAATGCAGCTTTTTTAAATTCTGCTGTTAGTGTTGTATCTGTATTGTTAAATGCAGCTAAAGTACCACCAGTACTTGCAGAAGTTGTATCTGTTGATTTTGATTTAGCTAATGCAGTAAATTTGTCAGTTAACTTTTTAGCAGTCTTTTGTTCATCAAGTTGTTTGATGATTTTTTCTGCATCTGATTTTGAAGCAACTTGAATACGTTGAACTGTAATAGTTGGTTGGTATTCTTCCCATTGCTTATCTACAGCTGTAGAACTTAAATCACTGTAATGTTTAACAGCAGCTTTTAAAAGTAAGTTAGAACGTAATTCTGCTTTAAAACTAGTCTTTGTCATACTGTTTTGTGATAAGACAGATGAGAAACTTGAACCATATTTAGCTTTATAAGTATCGTATTGTTTTGTGACTTCTTTATCAGAAACATCATCACCATATTGTTTTTCCAATACTTTGTTCAAAATCATTTGTTGTAAAATTGATGTACCACTTGAAGTTTTCTTCAAACTATCGTAGTAAGCACTTTCTGTAACCTTACCACCTGAAGTAGTTGCAACTGTTGAGCTCCCACAACCCGCTAATGTAAATGTTAATAGTACGCCGGCTAAAGCAACAAGCCATTTTTTCATAACCTAACACATCCTATTTCTTAAATTTTTTGTCTTCTCAATGAAAGACTAATACGTTTAATATAACATAATTATCATATAATGAAAGTAAATGACCGAAAATTCACAAAAAAATCAAACTTTTAAAAGCCTAATTCATTGATACTTTTCTAATTTTTTATTAATTTTATTGATATTTGGCTCGATCTCATAAGTAAACTTTTCTATACGATTGCTAATGGAATCGACGATGGGTAATGTTTCTTCGATAATCGTATTCAGATGATCTGTAGCATACTGCAATTTTTTTGATGAATTAGTTACGCGATTGATATCATTTTGATAGTCAGAAAAATCTGCTTTTAACTGAACTTTTTTATCTGCAACAAAAGTAATAAGTTCATCTCTATGGTTATAGGCATAGTATGCTGACCCACCAATAATTGATAACAAACTAATTCGTTTAAGTGTTTTTGACATTATTTTTCTCCAATCTTATTCTTGATTGACATCATAATTGATTCAAGTTGCTCGGATGTGTACTTCTTGGAATTATCCTTGAATGACATTTTAAAAGTATCTTTTGTTGAGTATCTAGGAATTAAATGAAAATGTGAGTGAAAAACAGATTGGTAAGCTAGTTCACCGTTATTATTGACGATATTCATCCCTTGAATATCTGGATTGCTTACTTTAATTGCGGAAGCAATCATTGGAATTTTAGAAAAAACTTTACTAGCGAGTGCTTGGTCATATTCAAAAATATTAGCAACATGTTTTTTTGGAATAACAAGTGTATGGCCTGGGGTTGTTTGTGAGATATCAAGAAATGCTTTAATGTCTTCATCTTCGTATACGGTGAAACTAGGAATATCATTGGCAATTATTTTACAAAAAATACAGTCAGTCATATGTTTGCCTTCTTTCAAAGTTAGTTAATACTTTTATTATACATCATGAATGATAATTCACCATAATATGATATAATTAAAGGCATAAATAAATTGTAAATGGGGAATTAGAAAATGACATTAGAAGTTAAAAATTTAGTGGGTGGTTACTCTCAAATACCAGTTTTAAAAGATATTTCTTTTGAAGTTAAACCTGGAAATGTCGTTGGCTTAATTGGTTTAAATGGTGCAGGTAAATCGACTACAATCAATCATATAATTGGGTTATTAACCCCGCAAAAAGGAACTATTAAATTAAATGGCGTAACCTTAAGGGAAGATAGCCAGGCTTATAAATCACATTTAGCATATATTCCTGAAACGCCTATTCTTTATGAAGAATTAACATTAAAAGAACACATTGAACTCTCAATGATGGCTTATGGATTGAATGAAACTAAGGCATGGAAAAAAGCTAATGAATTACTTAAAATATTTAGACTTGATAACAAGTTAGAATGGTTTCCCGCTAACTTTTCAAAAGGGATGAAACAAAAAGTTATGATTGTCTGTGCTTTTTTAACAGAATCTGATTTTTATGTTATTGATGAGCCATTTCTCGGGCTAGACCCCTTAGCAATTAACGATTTATTAGAGTTAATTGTTGCTGAAAAGAAGCGTGGCGCAAGTGTCTTAATGTCAACTCACGTTTTAGCCACAGCTGAAAAGTATTGCGATTGGTTCATTTTACTGAATAAAGGTGAAATTAAAACACAAGGAACAATGGTTGAATTAAGACAAGCCTATAAGAATCCAGATGCTTCCTTAGATGAAATTTATCTTGGTTTAACTAAGGAAGAGGTAACAAAATGAAAGACTTATGGACAACACGTTTAAAAAGTCATCAGTTATTATTATTAAAATATTTACGATATGTTTTGAATGATCATTTTGTTGTTGCAATTATGTTTTTTGTTGGTGGACTTGGTTTGGCTTATTCAAATGGGCTAAAGGTGATGCCTGTTAATTTAGTTTGGTATCGGCCTGCATTAGTGATTGGATTACTGGTGATTTTACAAATCGGCCGTTTAAGTACGTTATTAAAAGAAGCGGATATTGTTTTTCTTTTACCACAGGAACATGCATTAATTAGTTATTTAAAAAAGGCAAAACGCTATTCAACAGTTATGGCCAGCTTAATGCAAGTTGGATTTATTGTGTTACTTATCCCAGTTATGATGATTGGAATGAAAATCTCAGTAATCAATATTATTTTCTTGATTTTAACGCAACTATGCTTGAAAAATAATTGGTTAGTCATTTCATTACTTGAAAAATATCAAAATAACCGGTTTAGTTGGGGAAGTATCAAATTAGTTAATATTTTATTGCCTATTTTGATTTATATCCTTGGATTATATGGTACGTTTATTCTGAGTTTTATCGTTGCTATTTTAAGTAGCTTTGTTTTAAATCAGCTAGCTGCAAAAGGATTTAAGGAAATCTTTGATTGGAAAAAAGCAATCAGTTTTGAAGAAAATAGAATGTTAGGGATTTACCGTTTCTTTAATTTATTTACTGATGTACCAATGGTTAGAGGGAATGTTAAGAGAAGAGTGTACCTTGATTTCATTTTAAATCATATTAAAAAAGATGACGCAAATGTTTATACATTTTTATATGCAAGGGGATTTATTCGCGGAACTGAATTTAGTGGCTTATTTATTAGATTAACTCTAATTGGAGCGCTAATTATTGCATTTATTTCAAATGGTTGGCTAGCACTCGCATTTTTAATCTTATTTATTTATCTGATTGGTTTTCAATTGTTACCTTTTGCAAAACATTACGATAATATTATTTTTACTAGACTATATCCAAAAGGAAAAGAGTATCAAATTAAGAATTTCAAAAAGTTTACATTAACAATTATAAGTGTAAGTGCAGTACTTTTTAATATCGCAATCTATATTGGTACAGGACAATTTTTAATGATGGGTTATGGTGTTTTGGTGAGTTTAGTGGAAATAATGCTGTTTACTAATGTTTACTTAGTTACCAGAGTTAAAAAAATCCTTGACGTATAATAGGGATGTTTGTAAGATGAAACTATAGCATCAGAGCTTAGTCGGGAAAAAGAGGTAATAATAGTATGGATTTTAATTTAGATCCCGGTTGGCAATTGTTACCAATTGGTGGAGATACAGGCACTGCATACATGGGTACACGTGCACAAGAAAAGGTGTTTTTGAAACAAAATATGTCACCTTTTTTAGCTGCGCTCTCAGTTGCTGGTATTACACCAAAATTAATTTGGACTAAGCGAATCTCAAGTGGGGATACAATAACTGCACAAGAGTGGCTAAATGGACGAAACCTTCATTCTGATGAAATGGATCAAAAAATGGTTCCTGAATTATTATCTAAAATTCATCGCTCAAAGCAATTAAAAAATATGTTGAGACAGGTTGGTGGAGAAGTTATCACACCTAGTGGCTTATTAGCTAATTATTTTGACGATTTGAGTGATGATTTAAAGCAGCACCCCTTGCTATCAAAAATGTTTCAGCAATTAAATGAACATCAACCTGAACTATCAACGGATAAGTATACAGTTTGTCATGGTGATTTGAATCATCGAAATTGGTTACAGTCTGATACTAATCAATTATATTTAGTTGATTGGGAGTCAGCAAAAATTGCTGATCCTGCTATGGATTTGAGCTTAGTTATGTCTGAATACATTCCAGATACACAATGGAGTAGTTGGCTGAGTGGTTATCATGAGTCATTGGAGAATAACGATTTATTAAACAGAATAAACTGGTACATTATAATAGCAAAATTACAACGAATAAAAAAAGCACATCAATTAAGTCGATTTCATGAAATGAATCAGGCAATAATAGAATTACAAAAATATAATATAAAAATGGATTAAAAAGTAAGTGGGGCTAAAACGATTAATACGTTCTAGCCCCACTTACTTTATCAAATGAAATGAGGATATATAAGTTGAGATTAAGAAATAAAGCATGGGCTGAACCGTTAATTGCAGAACATCCGGAACTACTTGTAACATCACCTAATCAGTTTAAGGGTAAATGGCAATCAAGATTTGAGAAAAAACAACCACTTTTTATTGAAATAGGTATGGGTAAGGGTGGATTTATTATGGGAATGGCTAGAAAATTTCCGGAATATAATTTTATCGGAATTGAATTGCAAACGACAATTGCAGCAATTACGTTGAAGAAACAAGTTGAAGCACAAATTCCAAATTTACAATTAATTTTAGGTAACGGTGATTCGGTAACTGAATTTTTTGATGATAATGAAGTTGATGGCATTTATTTGAATTTTTCAGATCCTTGGCCTAAAACAAGACAAGCCAAACGTCGACTTACTCATGGCAGTTTCTTAAAAGGCTATGAAAAAGTTATGAAAAATGATGGTCATCTTGAATTTAAGACAGATAATCGTGGCTTGTTTGAATACTCATTAGTTAGTTTAAATGAGTATGGAATGGGTTATGATCAAGTTTGGCTTGATTTACATGCAAGCGTTGAAGCTGAAGATAATGTCATGACTGAATATGAAGAAAAATTTAGTAAAAAGGGACAGCCTATCTATAAGTTAGAAGCACATTTTAATACGTCTAAAAATCTGGAATAAAAATTCCAGATTTTTTTTGTAAAAACGCCGTTACATAGTAACTAAGCTACATTCATGGATTCTTTTATGGTACTATTATATAATATAAAGTAAGAAATATTAAGCTAAGTGAGTAGACAAAATTGGGACTAATTCGTCCAATAAAATGAAAAGGGGCTCTCTAATATGAATGATAAAACGTTTAATTTAGTTAAAACAATGACTGAACTTCAGGCAACAAGTGGATTTGAAAATAACGTACGTGATGTAATGCGCGAAAAAATGACACCAAATGTTGATGAGGTTGTTCAGGATGGTTTGGGTGGGATTTTTGGTATCCGTAAAAATGCAGATATAAATGCACCTAAAATTATGACCGCTGCTCATATGGACGAAGTTGGATTCATGCTTGCCGCAATTAATGACAATGGGTTATTTTCAGTTCGCCCACTTGGTGGATGGAATCCATTTGTTGTTTCTTCACAACGATTCACACTAACAACACGATCAGGTCAAACGTACCCAATAATTTCTTCTTCAGTATCACCTCATTTATTGCGTGGTGATAATCATCAAAATGCAACACCACAAATTAATGATATTTTATTTGATGGTGGATTTGAATCTGCAAGTGAAGCAAAAGAGTTTGGTATTGCACCAGGAGATTATATTGTTCCGGATGTTGAAACAATTAAAACAGCTAATGGTAAAAATATTATTAGTAAGGCATGGGATAACCGTTACGGTTGTACTGCAGTACTGGAAACACTTGAAAAATTAAAAGACGTAACATTACCAAATACTTTATTCGCTGGTGCTAATGTTCAAGAAGAAGTTGGACTACGAGGCACGCCAGGTGCAGTAAATATGCTGAAACCTGATTTATTTTTTGCTGTCGACTGTTCAGCAGCAAATGATATTGAAACAACAAAGGGAACATTTGGACATCTTGGTGAAGGAACGTTGATCAGAATTTATGATCCAAGATTAGTAACGCTTCCTAGATTAAAAGAATTTTTATTGGATACTGCTTCGGATAACAATATTCCTTATCAGTACTTTGTTTCTCAAGGTGGTACTGATGCTGGCGCAGCTCAAACAGCAAATAATGGTATTCCAAGTTCTGTTATTGGCGTTTGTGCACGTTATATTCATACGCATCAAACAATGTTCTCAATCAGAGACTATGAAGCAGCAAAAGAATTACTTGAAAAAACAATTTTAGGATTGGACCGTTCAACTGTCGATACAATCATTAAGGGGTAGTTAGATTGGAAAAATTAAAAGTTTTAGAAAAAGATAAATTAAATGAATTATTATTGAATGGTAAATCATTGTTTTATTTTACGGCAGGTTGGTGTCCAGACTGTAACTTTATTGAACCATTAATGCCTGAAATTGAAGCAGAGTATTCCGATTTTAAATTCTATAAAGTAGATCGCGATGAACAAATTGAACTTTGCCAAGATTGGGGTATTTTTGGTATTCCGAGTTTTGTTGCATACAATAACGGTGTTGAGCTTGATCGTTATGTGAATAAAGAGCGTAAAACGAAAGAACAAATCGAATCATTTATGAACAAATTAGACTAAACCATTGGGGTGATAGTGATGTTTGAACAAGTTTATAAAAGAGTAATGGTCGGGATAGATGGAAGTGTGCAATCTGAACGTGCATTTAATCAGGCAGTTGAGAGTACTTTAAAAAACGAGGCTAGTTTAATAGTTGTACATGTTGTTGAGCGAAGTGTTGACAATACATTTTCTGAAGATGAAGATGACGTTACAACTGAAGTTAAGCGATTAAATGATACCTTAGCCGACTACAAACAAATTGCGATAGATAAGGGCGTTATTGATGTTGAAACTATTTTAGTATATGGATCTTCTAAAGTTTTATTAAGTCGTGAAATACCAGAAGAAAAACATATTGATTTAATTATGGTTGGGCAAACAGGGGCTAACGTTGTTGAAAGATTTGTGAATGGATCAACAACAGATGCAATTCTAAGAAATGCGCCATGTGACGTCTTAGTCATTAGTGATAATAAGAAGGGAACTCATAAATAAATATGTTAATAGCAAGTTATAATTTAAAGAACGTTGGCGATACATTAATGGTTGTTTTACGTGAAGAGGTAGAAAACCAAAAGTCAGAATTAAAAAATAATGTCGTTCGTATTTTCAATGAAAAATCGAATGAAACGTTGGGATTTAATTTTCTAGAAATCTCTAAAGAATCACTTGATTTAGTAGGTAACGGACAAATCTTTTTAGATGAAAAACAAGTAGAAAAATTAAATCAACTTATCGTTGCTGCTGGATTTAAGGATGTACTTGTTGTCGATGACGATCCTAAATTTGTTGTGGGATATGTAGCTGAATGTAATGAACATCCTGATTCTGATCATTTGCATATCACAAAAATTGAAGTCAATAATGGTGAGACACTAGATATCGTTTGTGGTGCACCTAATATTGAACAAGGTCAGCTTGTTGTTGTTGCTAAAGTTGGCGCAATGATGCCAACTGGGGCTATTATTTGGCCGGGTAAATTACGTGGTATTGATAGTTATGGCATGGTTTGTTCAGCTCAAGAGTTGGCTATTCCTAATGCTCCAACTGTCCATGGTATTTTAGTTTTAGATGAAAAGATGAATCATGTTGGTGATGCATTCGATTTTGAGAAGGCAGCCAAATTATTTGCATAATATAGATTTATAAAAACTAATTGCGGTTATTGCAATTAGTTTTTTACATAGTTAGGATGAAATTAATGGAGCGTTACGATGGACCTGCATTTTATAAGAAAACGTTAAAAAAAGATGTAAATAAACCACATCACAATGAGAAATTTGCGCGCAAAGAGACAAAGATAGATAGTCAAAGTGAAAAAGCACAAATTAATCGCTATTCTCGAGGTTTCAAACCAAAACAAATCCCCACATTTTTTACAAATAAAAAGCAAAATAAAAACGTAAGGTATCGGAAAATTTTAGTTCAATTAACTAAAGCAAAGGATACTTATTTACTGTTTGATGATTTTGCTGAAGAGGAAAATCAAGTATCTAATAATGATGAAAATACGTTATATTCTGTGGATAGTGTAGCTAAAAAAATAGTACCAGAAGTAGATTCAGTAATCGAAGATAATAAACAAGAAGATACTTTATTACAAAATACAAATTTAGAGCCTGATGTGTTTGATGAAAAAAATGAACAGATAAAAAAAGCAAATATAAATGTAGTTGCTAATAACAAGCACGCTTTAGCTCGAGGATTATTTGAAATATCAGTTTCTGAGAATGAGGCTCAAAATGAATTAGCCGTTTTTAAAAATAAACCTGAAGTTTTGTCACGTGAAGAACTTGCATTTGTAAGTACCAATCACCAAACTAATGAAGAAGTA
>NZ_JBXAYI010000001.1:300000-394577 GCF_056782235.1 Dellaglioa sp. CoH-55-MRSF-7 | reverse complement strand
TGTTCAGTTTTCAAAGATCTACTTGGTTGCTTTTGACAACTTTTATATCATATCAAGGATTTCGTTAATTGTCAAGATTTTTTTTAATTAATTAACTGGTCACATTTGAATTAGTTGTTTACTACTGAGGCAACGTTTATTACTTTACCAAGAATAATGACCTTCGTCAAGCCTTTATTTAAATTAAATCTAAAAATATTGATGTAATCGTATACATCTGTACTTTTAATTACTTTATAGGTCTTAAATAAAAAAATAATTTCAAAAATAGACTATTAATCCTGATTTTTGAAATTATTTTTTATTTAATGTTCAACTAATAGTTGCTGCATTTGTAGTGTTTGCGCCTGATTTATTTCATCATACAACTTATTAGCAAGTTGCTCGTTAATTATTCCTGCTATATATTGTGTTTGAACATAATTATATTCTAATTGAAATGCTTGAATAAATAAATCTACTGATATTTTTTCATTCTCTTCGTAATCTCTACGAAAGTGTCTTTGTCGATCTTCGATAAATCTTTCAACATTCTGAATATCATCTAGTTGTCCATGTGCATTAGCCAAACGTTCTTTTGTTAAATCATGTAAATATTGTTCAATTACTTCATGCAATTGATTCTCCAAGTCCCATAATAATGATCGGAAATCATTGTGTATTTGCATTTTTTCTATATTATCTTTAGCCCATTGTTTCCTGGCCTTACTTCTCTGTCCACGAGTTATTTGCCCATGGCTAATATGCCACGCTTCATGCCTAACCTGATGTTCTACTGATCGAATGATTCGATTAACACTTAATCGTTGTCCACCATAATCTGTATCCAAAATTTTTCTGTACGTACTGAGTACTCGGGCAGGATAAATTTCTTTTATCTCATTACTATTTAAAAATTCATCTTCAATTTCATTAATTTTTTTAAATAATTCTTGATGTTTATCATACCCTTGAATATCATTAAACCCTTTTTGTGATTGTAATTGTTGAATCACCGCGTATCTCACATCGTTAGATTGAATACGTTCTGTTAAATGTAAACTAGCGTAATCAATCATTTGTATTCGTGAAAAATTTAATTCTTCTTTATTAAATGATAACTTTTTAGCTAGTAAGATTTTAGGCAACACTAATGCTGGTGTTATCATACTTAATAATATGACAGTAGTTGCAATGATTAAAATTTCTTCTCGATACGGAAAAGCCCGTCCATTTATTAACATTGGTAATGAAAATGCCATTGATAACGTGATTGTTCCGTGTACCCCACTCAACCCAAAAACAAATGCATTTTTTCGTCTTTTTTTTGATTTTGAAGGACCGAAAAAGGCAGCAATATGTGGTTCTTTTCCAATTAATGCCCAAGTGTATCGGATACCAATCATGACTACATAGATTATCAAACCCAGACTCAACAACTCAAACGACTGACTCGTTCCAAGTTTAATCAGTGCCCGGAAAATTTCAGGTAAACTAATTCCCAATAAAATAAATACAATACTGTTAAGCATTGCGGTCAACGTATCCCATATTGTTGACGAAACTAACTGGACACGTGTTGCAGTTAATTTTAAACGCTCGGATTCAATATTATGAACAATCCCTGCAGTTACAACAGCAATAATTCCCGATGTCCCTAGACTTTCCGCCAATAAATAAACAATAAATGGTGTTAACAACGCAATTGGAATAATCGTTAATTCTGGTGAAGTTACCCTCTTATTAAAATACGTTCTAACGATAACTAAGATTCCACCTGCCATAACCCCAACTACAATACCACCAACTGCAACAAAAATAAATTGAAATAATCCGCTATAGATGGAAAATGTTCCTTTTTCCATCACAGATAATGCCAAATTTAACATCACTAATCCACTTGCATCGTTAAATAATGATTCGTATTCTAAGGCAGTATTAACCCCTGAATCAAGTTTTGATGCTGATGTTAAGGATTTTACTGCTATGGCGTCAGTTGGTGTCACAATCGCAGCTAGTGCTATTGCAAGTGGCAATGTCCATCGAACTTCTAATCGATTCGCTAACAACCCTACTATTACAACTGTAATAAGCGCTAAAACTACTGATAATAAAAGTATCGCATGAAAATTTTTACGGATCCCCCTAACAGATGTTTTTTGCCCATCATTAAACATAAGTGGTGCAATAATGAATAACATAAAATATTCTGGTTCTAATTCGAAATTAGCCATGACTGGTACTAATGACAACAACAGACCAATTACAATAAGAATAAAAGCATCTGGTATTTTAGGAAGAATTTCGTGAATTACATTTGAAATAATAATCCCCGCCACAAGAAAAGCTATTACATAAAATAGTGCCATTATGCGTTAACGCGTCCTAACCAATATTTCTTTTTACCACGACGAATAATCACAAATTTGCCATCAAATTCTGTAGCAGGATCAATCATAAAATCTAAATCTTGAATTTTTTCACCATTAATACGAATAGCCCCGTTAGTGATATCTTCACGTGCTTGTCTTTTTGATGATTCAATTTTTGTATTTACTAATAACTCAACAATATTCTCTGGTTCTGCTGCTAATTCAACAGAAGGCATATTTTTAAACCCCTGTTCAATTTCACTCGTCGTTAATTCTTTCACTTCGCCTGAAAATAAAGCTGCAGAAATATGTTCGGCTTCAATTACAGCTTCTGGACTATGAACAAATTCTGTTACTTCTCGTGCTAAGCGGCGTTGTGCTTCACGTTTTTCTGGAGCTGTTTCAACTGATTTTTGGTATTCAGCAATCTCATCTGACGTTAAGAATGTGAAAAATTTCAAATATTTCACAACATCCCGGTCGTCTTGATTTAACCAAAATTGGTAGAATTCATATGGTGTTGTTTTTTCTGGATTTAACCAAACTGCGCCACCAGCTGTTTTACCAAATTTAGTACCATCAGCCTTAAGCATTAGTGGAATTGTTAGCCCATATGCCTTTGTGTCTGAACCTAGCTCTTTATGAATAAGATCAATTCCTGCAGTAATATTCCCCCATTGATCAGCCCCACCAATTTGTAATTGAACATCATGGTGCTTGTGTAAATGTAGGAAATCAACTGATTGTAAGATTTGGTATGTAAATTCCGTGAATGAGATACCAACTTCCAAACGACTTGCAACAACATCCTTTGCGAGCATGCTATTTACATTAAATAACTTACCGTAATCGCGTAAGAAATCAAGCAAGCTAATTTTTGATAACCAATCATAGTTATTTACAATTGAAATATTTGAATCTTGTCCAAA
Source organism: Dellaglioa sp. CoH-55-MRSF-7 (assembly GCF_056782235.1). The sequence goes on along the minus strand of NZ_JBXAYI010000001.1, from coordinate 391,297 downwards.
TAATTTGGTCATCTGTGCAGTGAGAGCTTGCTCATTATGATGAACTTGGTCCATCGATTGCAGCACACGTTCAGATTTTTTACCACTTGGATCACCAATTGAACCTGTACCACCACCAATAATGATGTATGGATGATGTCCTGCTAATTGAAATCTTTTCAACATCATAAATGGAATTAAGTGTCCGATATGCATACTATCCCCTGTTGGATCAACCCCACAGTATAAGCCAATTGATTTTTCAGACGTTAGTTCACGTAACCCATCTTCGTCTGTCGTTTGATTAATTGCGTCGCGCCATTCTAGTTCGTCAATAATATTCATTTCTGTTTCCTCCTATATAATATAAGTATAAAAAAATCCCTGATATCTAAAAAAGATATCAGGGACGAATTAATTTCCGCGTTACCACCCAAGTTATTATCTACATAATATAGTAGCTAATCGCTCAATCATCGTTAACGAGATGAATCGTTGTTAGCTCCATAGCGTACTTCACTCATCGATAATTCCTGATTTCCAGCGACCACCAGGTTTCTTTAAAATTGATCGATAAATTACTGAACTACTTCATCACTTATAGCTATAATATACGTAAATAAAGTCTAAATGTCAATTTTAACCATAAGAATATTAATACTATAAAAGAGTGTCTTGATTGCATTCTATTTCGTTATTCGATACAATTCACTTACAAATTAAAAGTAACTGGAAAGAAGAGGAATCCGATGACAGAAAAGAAAATGATGTCAGCCGTTGTAATTGATGAATTTGGCGGACAAGATAAACTTAAACAACGTGAAGTAGCTATGCCTGAAATGACGGCGGATCAAGTAATTGTTCAAGAAAAAGCAGCTGGAATTAATCCAATTGATTGGAAAACGCGTGAAGGCTTTTTACAAGGTATGCTTAACTGGCAATTTCCTATTATTTTAGGTTGGGATGTGTCGGGTGTTATCACAGAAGTAGGCGCTAACGTAACCGATTGGAAAATTGGTGATGAAGTCTTCGCACGCCCTGCCACGACTCGTTTTGGTACTTACGCCGAATATACTGCTGTTGATGCTAATTTGCTTGCACCAAAACCTAAAAATATTAGCTTTGAAGAAGCTGCTGCTGTTCCTTTAGCTGGTTTAACTGCATGGCAAGCCCTTTTTGATCATGGTCATTTAGAAAAAGGTGAAAAAGTCTTTATTCATGCTGGTTCAGGTGGCGTTGGCTCTTTCGCTATTCAACTTGCTAAATCAGTTGGTGCTTACGTTATTACCACAACTAGCTCGAAGAATATTGATTTTGTTAAAGGACTTGGCGCTGACCAAGTCATTGATTACCATGAAACTGATTTTGCGGAAATCTTAAAAGATATCGACCTTGTAGTTGATACAATCGGTGGTGACGCACAAGAAAAATCAGTTAATATCTTAAAACATGGCACAGGTCGTTTAGTTGCTATTACTGGGATGGATTCTGAAAAAACAGCAGGTCTTGCTGAAGCAAGAAATGTGACTTTTGATTCAATTTGGTTGGACCCAAATGGTGAAGAATTAACTAAATTAGCTGATATGCTTGAAGATGGCACTATAAAAGTGACCTTAGATTCAGTTCATGAATTCTCTGCAGAAGGTGTAGCAGAAGCTCACGATCGTAGTGAATCTCATCATGCACTTGGTAAAATTATCGTTCGTTTTAAATAAAACCCTATTTAGGTAGTTCAGACTTTTTTGTCTGAACTACCTTTTTTAATTACTAAAAGTAAGTGCTTTCACTGGTGTTAATTCATTGGTAGATTTATACTATCCTTGTAGAATAAAATTTTTCAAGAAGGAGATTTACTATTATGCCAAAAAAAATTAATGCATCAGATGCCATGCTCAAAGTTTTAGAAGATTGGGGCGTTAAAACCGTCTATGGGTTGCCAGGTGGTTCATTTGATTCAACAATGAATGCACTACATAATCGTAAAAATACAATTAATTATGTACAAGTTCGTCATGAAGAAGTCGGCGCACTCGCAGCAGTTGGTGAAGCTAAAGTAACTGGAAAATTAGGTGTTACTTTTGGTTCCGCTGGTCCCGGTGCTGTCCATCTATTAAACGGACTTTACGATGCTAAATATGATGGTGTTCCTGTTCTTGCCTTAGTCGGCCAAGTTGGTACACAAGTGATGAATACAAATTACTTCCAAGAAATGAATGAAAATCCAATGTTTGAGGATGTTTCTATTTATAACAGAACAGCTACTACACCCGAAAACTTACCCATTGTTGTTGATGAAGCTATCCGTCAAGCCTACAAATATAATGGCGTCGCAGTTGTCACAATTCCGACCGATTTAGGTTGGCAAGAAATCGATGACACCTTTGTTTCAACAGCCGCAACACACCAAGAACCTCTTTATCCGATGCCTCGTGATAAACAAATTCAAGATGCCTTAGATATTTTAACAACAGCTAAGACACCAATTATTTATGCTGGGAAAGGTGTTCGTGGCGCTGGAAAAGAATTAATTGAATTATCTGAAAAATTATCATTACCAATCGCAACAACTGCGCTTGCTAAAACAATTATTCCTGATGATTACAAAGCATACATGGGTTCTGCTGGACGAGTTGCTGGCAAACCCGGCGTTGACCTTCTTCGTGGCGCTGATGCTGTTCTTTTCATTGGATCTGATTTTCCATTTGGTGAATATTTCTTTTCTCCAGATGCTAAATTTATTCAGGTCGATATTGATTCTGAAAAATTAGGTAAACGTCATTCAGTTGATGTCCCTATTTTAGCCGATGGTAAGGAAACTTTAATCGCATTAAATAAGGCCGTTAAAACACCAGTTGCACCAACAAAATGGTACAAAGCTGCCATCGCTAACAAAGAAAACTGGATTAAATGGATTGATAGCTTTACTGAAGATGACAGTAAACCACTTCGTTTTGAACCAGTTTTCAATGAAATTAATAAAATTAAAGATGACGATGCAATTTTCCAAATTGATGTTGGTAATGTAACGATTGAAGCAATGCGTTTCTTACGTCTTGGTGAGAAAAATAAATTTACAACATCCGCATGGTACGCAACGATGGGGTATGCACTACCCGCAGCAATTGGGGCTCACTCTGCCTTTCCAGACCGTCAAGTTTTCTCAATTTCTGGTGACGGTGGTTGGACGATGGTCATGCAAGATGTCTTAACACAAGTTAAATACAACATGCCTATCATCAACGTTGTCTTAAGCAATCAGGAACTTGGATTCATCCGCGCTGAACAAGATGATAAACAACAACCACACTCAGGTATTGATTTAATTGATGCTGATTGGGGCGCAATTGCCAACGACATGGGAGCTAAAGGGTATACCGTCCGGACATTAGCAGAATTAAAAACTGCTTTTGCTGAAGCTAAAGGTTCAAAAGTGCCTGTTGTTATCGATGTTAAAGTAACTTCTGACCGTCCACTTCCTGTTGAACAGCTCATTATTGATCCTAAAACACAAGATCCAGATGCTGTTAAAGCTTTTGTTAAAGAATACCAAGCAGAGGGTTTAATTCCATTTCGAGAAATCCTTGAAAATCAAGATTAAATAGTTTTTATTTAATTGATGTATCTTAGCTTAATTAAGTTAAAATACATTTTTTATAGAACAAAAAAAGATATAAAGAGAACCCTTGGGATTGAATTTCATTTCAATCCCAAGGGTTCTCTTTATATACCTCTTCTTATTTCACAATTTTATCAATTTTTGCTAATTCTTCTGGTGCAAAATCCAAATGCTCTAATGCCTTTAAATTATCCTTTAATTGACTCACACGACTAGCACCAATAATAACCGACGAAACAGAATTATCTTTCAAATCCCAAGATAGCGCCATTTCAGCCAATGTCTGGTTGCGATTTTTTGCAATTTCATTTAATTCACGAACCTTTTTAAGTGTTGATTCAACTCTCTCAGTAGACAAGGTATCAAATCGTTTCACTCTAGAATCGTCTGGAATACCATTCAAGTAACGATCAGTCAATAACCCTTGTGCTAAAGGACTAAAAGCAACTGTTCCTATCTGCTCTTGTTTTAAAACATCTTTTAATCCATCTTCTATCCAACGATCTAATAAATTATATCTAGGTTGGTGGACAACGATAGGTGTATTTTTAGCTTTTAGTAATTGAATCATCTTTTCAGCTTCTGGTGCCCGATAATTTGAAATTCCAATATATAAGGCTTTACCTTGGCGAACGAGTAAATCCAAAGCTTCAGCTGTTTCTTCCAACGGTGTATCTGGATCTGGACGATGGTGATAGAAAATATCAACATAATCTAGCTGCATACGTTGTAATGATTGATCCATACTGGCAAACAAGTTTTTCTTTGAACCCCATTCGCCATAAGGACCTGGCCACATATAGTAACCTGCCTTCGTCGAAATAACCATTTCATCCCGGTAGGCACTTAAATCTTCACGTAAAATGCGCCCAAAATTCTTCTCGGCAGCACCATCACCGTAATTATTTGCCAAATCAAAATAAGTAATTCCATTATCAAATGCTGTTTCAATAATATCTTTTTGCGTTGCTAAAGGTGTCTCATCCCCAAAGTTCTTCCATAAGCCTAAGGCAATAGCAGAAACTTTTAATCCACTATTACCGAGGCGATTATAAATCATTTTATCATAACGTTTTTCATTTGCTTGATACATTAACTATCTCCTCCTAAACTAATTACAAATTATATTATAGCGCTTTCACGTCTGCTGGACAATCATTTAATGTTACTTAAAATTCGCTTATCTTATTAATTTGTGCCACTATTATTAGGTAACTGAAGGAGTTGAGTCCATGTTTAAAAAAATAAACGATTATATAAATGTCCATTATATTAAAACATTCATCTTAACGTTAGCTATTGCAACCATAGTTAGAGTCATTGTTGCATTTTTCATAAATAAACACTTTTTGAATGTAGAATTTATTATTGCCGCGATTACGATTGTTATAATTTCACTTTTAATCAGACAAGACCTCAAGAAATAATTAGGTAAGCAAAAATACTGACTCGATACTTTTGACAAAGTACGGAGCCAGTATTTATTTAATTCATGTCCCACTTTTAAATAATTAGTCTTCAAAAACATCTTTTGCAATATTAAATGCAGACCAAGCTTTAGGCCAACCAACGTAGAAAGATAAATGTGTGATAATTTCAGCAATTTCTTCCTTCGTAATTCCATTTGTTTTGCCAATTGCCATATGTGCTGGCAATTGTTCAAAGTTACCACCTGAAATCAAAGCTGAAATTGTTATAATACTGCGTTGATGTGCTGGTAATTCACTTTCACGTGACCAAACTTCACCAAATAAAACATCATCATTTAATTCTGCAAATTTAGGTGCAAATTCGCCTAAGTTATCGCGACCTGCTGTTTGTTTCTTTACCATAATATAATATCCTCCTATTAATCTTTTAATTTACCGTACGTTTCGTCATCAACAGCTTCTAACCATTCAGGTGTCCCTGCTGTAATAGCAACATGTGAGAACCAACTATCTTTTGTAGCACCGTGCCAATGTTTAATCCCGTCTTTTGTGACAACAACATCACCAGCTTTTAAACGTCGTGCTTGTTGACCTTCTTCTTGGTACCAACCTTCACCGGCAGTGACCAATAATAGTTGGTAACCGTCGTGATGGATGTGCCAATTATTACGTGTTCCAGGTTCAAAACTAACATTTCCAACACCAACGTTTATATCTGGATCCGCCACTAACATGTCTAAATAACTTTGACCAACAAAGAAATCTTTATATGCTTCATTTTTTTCACCTATTGGAAAAAGACCGTTTTTAATTTGTTCCTCATTCATTATAATTACCTCACTTTATTTTATACGGTTAACCTAGCGTTAATCGTATATCGCGAATTGTTCTAGATACTTTTCAAAACTAATATCTTCTGACACTTCGTTTCCATTTGTTCTGTGTGAAACTTTTCTGTCATACCAATCAATTTTATGAGAAATAATTTCAATATTATGCTGTAATTCTACCATTTCAGACAGTGCATTTTCTTTTACCTTGCTGAGCATCTCGCGTCGTTCTTTAATGGTTGCATCACCTTGTGCTCGTAGTTCAACGTATTTAATTATTTCATTAATCCGCATCCCTGTCCCTTTAAGATGAAGCAAAAATCCTACCCATTTAATATCATGTTCCGTGTAATAACGTAAGCCTGCCGAATTACGGTGAGGCTTAATTAAGCCTTCTTTTTCATAGTAACGCAATGTAAAACTTGATAACCCAACTAATTTAGCAAACTCACCAATTTTATATTGTTGCTCATTAGTCATTCAATCGCCTCCTTCAATAGTTTCTATTAAAACACTTAGAGTTGACTCTAAGTCAAGCTTTTCTACATATTATTTTTAATATTAAGGCTTACTCCATCCATCAATTCAGACCGTTCCTACACTAAAATTTAATTCCAACATTTTAAAACAAAATCTTTGCTTAATAATTTTCATTCATGTAGAGTTACATCGAAATAGTTACCATTTCCAGATATATTACATATAAAATAAGAAGAAATGAGGGTTAGCTTTTGTTAGATTTCAAACACATAAACAAAACATTCAAAACAGTTACCGTATTAAACGACTTAAACTTACATATTGATACAGGGGAACTTTTTGTTCTTGTTGGCCCTAGTGGTAGTGGTAAAACGACAACTTTAAAAATGATTAATCGATTAATTGAGCCCACCTCGGGTACTATTAACTTTGAAAATCAAAATATTGATCAGATTCCGTTACATACTTTACGTTCACAGATTGGCTATGTCTTACAGCAGATTGCTTTATTTCCTAATATGACAGTTGCTGAAAATATCAGCTTATTACCAGAATTACAAAAATGGCCTAAAAACAAACAAAGAGAACGTGTCGATGCCTTATTAACACGTGTTGGTTTACCGCCTGAAGCATATCGTAAGAGAATGCCTAGCGATTTATCCGGTGGCGAGCAACAACGAATTGGTATTTTACGAGCAATTGCAACTAAACCAAAATTAATTTTAATGGACGAACCATTTAGTGCGCTGGATCCTATCTCAAAAAAAACATTACAAGATATCGTCATCGATTTACATGAGGAACTACACAATACCATTATTTTCATTACGCATGATATGTCTGAAGCTCTTCGCCTCGGAACTCGTGTTGGTGTTATGCATGATGGCAATCTCATTCAAGTTGGTACCCCTGACGAAATTAGAAATGCACCAAAAAATGATTTTATTTCAGAGTTTTTTGGGTTAGACGTATCCAACACGCAATTTAATTTAGCTGAAATGATTCAAAAATCATTTAGTCTTCCAATTGATGAACTCGCTAATAATCACGTCACCTCAACTCAAACAACATTTAAAGAACTCATATCTCTACTTTCTAAATATACAATTATAAATGTTAAAGATAACGACCAGAATCTCATTGGTGCAGTTGATGCCCAATGCTTAATTCGTTATGGTGCAAGCATGTCTGATAGCGAGGTGGATGACCAATGGCAAATTTAATAACAACTTTTAAAATGCACCGTGCTGATTTATGGACCGCTATTCTTCAACATCTACAGATATCATTAATTTCATTGCTGATTGCAACCATCATTGCCGTCTTTTTAGCAATTTGGTTAGCACAGCATAAAAGAGCAGCAGAAATTATGTTGCAAATTACCAGTGTTTTACAGACAATTCCTTCACTCGCGCTGCTAGGGCTATTAATTCCACTAGTCGGAATTGGAACACTACCTTCAATTATCGCATTAGTTGTTTATGCTTTACTGCCCATTTTTCAGAACACATATGCAGGTTTAACTGGTATTGATCCATCATTAGAAGAAGCCGCAACTGCATTTGGTATGACACGTGCGCAAAAACTTATTCGATTTGAATTACCCTTAGCTATGCCACTAATTATTTCAGGCATTCGTATTGCGCTTGTTCTAATTATTGGAACCGCAACACTAGCTGCTTTAATTGGTGCTGGCGGGTTAGGAACATTTATTTTGCTGGGAATTGATAGAAATGATATGAGCTTGATTATTATTGGCGCGTTGAGTTCTATTATTCTAGCTATTGTTTTCAGTGTTTTAATCCGGCAATTGCAGAATTTAAAGATAAAAACAATTACCATTATATTAATTACTTTAGGATTCCTATTTGCTGTTGGTGCCACAATCAATACTTTCACACATCAGAAAAAAGAATTAGTCATTGCTGGTAAAATGGGGGCAGAACCTGAAATTCTAATTAATATGTATAAAGATTTAATTCAAGAAGACGACGCCAATATCAAGGTTACTTTAAAACCAAATTTTGGTAAAACGAGTTTTCTATACTCTGCATTAAAATCTAATTCAATCGATATTTACCCAGAATTTTCAGGTACGGTACTTGAAGAGTTAGTAAAATCACCACTCAAAAGTACAAATGAAAATAAAGCCTACCAGCAAGCAAAAACCGAAATTAAAGTTAAATCAGATTTAGATTATTTAAATCCGATGGCTTATCAAAACACCTATGCTGTCGCTGTCACTAAAGACTTTGCAACTAAATACCATCTATCAAAAATTTCTGATTTATCACGAGTATCTTCAAAAATAAAGGCAGGCTTTACGCTTGAGTTTCTAAACCGTGATGATGGTTACAAAGGGTTACAAAGCAAGTATCATTTGTCATTTAACACTAAATCTTTTGAACCAGCACTTCGCTATCAAGCCATTGTGAATGGTAATGTAAATTTAGTTGATGCCTATTCAACTGATAGTCAGCTCGTCAAATATAATTTGGTCACATTAAAAGATGACAAGTCTTTATTCCCACCTTATCAAGGCGCCCCACTTGTTGCAAAGGGCATCTCACAAAAATATCCATCCATCAAAAAAAGTTTAAATAAATTAACCGGAAAAATTTCTGATACAGATATGCAAAAAATGAATTATCTAGTTGATGTTAAAAATGTCCCAGCAAGTACCGTCGCACACGACTACTTAACAAAGCAACATCTTTTAGACTAAATAAAAAGTTTGGAATCTCGCTAACCTCATGCGGACTCCAAACTTTTTTATATTTTATCGTTATTTAACCTACATAACGTTCTAATGCAACCGCAACACCATGATTAACGTTCGATTCTGTTACATAAGTTGCTGCTTCTTTTAATTCAGGAATGGCATTTCCCATCGCAACAGTCGTTCCGGCTACGGCAAACATCGTTAAATCATTATGTTGATCTCCCATTGCCATAACTTCTTCTTCTTTTAATCCCAGTTCTGCAATTAAATCTGTTAATGCATTTCCTTTATTAGCTTTTTTATTCAAAACTTCTAAAAATTCTGGCAAACTACGTACAACATAATAACTATCATCAAATATTTTTTGAATATTAATCATCTGTGCGTCTAAAACTTCAGGTTCATCCACAAACATAATTTTAGAAACGGTTAAGTCCCGTGACATTTCCTCTGGATTTCGTACAAATAATCCTTCATTATTTTCAGCTGCTTGAATAACGGTCACACGACCAACATCTTTATTAGATGTATAAATTCGGCTCTCATCATCTAAAATATTATAATGAACATTTAATTCATAACTTAATTTATCTGCAGCTATATACTCATCAAAGGTTAACGTATGTTGCGCTAGACGTTTTCCACTTACTGTTTCAATAATTGCACCGTTGTAGGTAATGACATATTGGTCATCCCCACTAATCCCTAATTGTTCAAGAAATCCAACCACACCAGCTAAAGGTCGTCCCGTACAAAGGACAACCTTAATTCCCTTTTGTGTCACTTTTTTGACGGCATCAATTGTTTCTTTTGCTAATCTACCCTCTGGATTTAGTAACGTATCATCAATATCTATTGCAACTAGTTTAATTCCCATAGTAATCTCCTCATTTTAAATGATTAAAAAAAGGCAGTCTCAAGAGACTACCTTTTCAATCTTATTTAGGTGCACGTTTAAGGTATGTACCTTCTTGTGTATTAATTTCAAGAACATCATCTGCTGCGATGAAATCAGGAACATTAACAACAAGTCCTGTTTCCATTGTTGCTGGTTTACCTGAACCAGTTGCTGTAGCGCCTTTGATTGAAGGCTGTGTTTCAGTAACACGTAATGTTACAACAGTTGGTAATGTTAAGCCAATAACTTCTGTACCGTAAAATTGGATTTTAACTTCCATATTTTCCAATAAGAATTTTGCTTCATGTTCGATAATTTCTCTTGGAATTTCATATTGTTCATATGTTTCCAAATCCATAAAAATAGCCATTGTATCCTGGTTGTACAAGAATTGAACTGGTTTTGTTTCAATATTAGCTTGTTCAACCTTAACTTCTGGACGCATTGTTGTTTCAACAGTTGATCCAGTACGAACGTCACGTAATTTCATACGCATAACTGTGTTACCTTTACCCGGTTTATGATGACTTGCTTCTAAAACTTTAATTAATTTACCGCCTTGTTCAAAAGTCATTCCGGCTTTTAAGTTAATTGCTTCAATCATAATTTATTATCTCCCTTTTTATAAAACGTTTCTCATTGAGTATACCAAATTGAAAAGGCTTAATCTATAGTGACACTTACAAACATCACTGGATTTTATTAAATAAAAAGTCAAAAATAGCGCATTTTCTTTATTATTAATCGTATATCCAAATTATAAGCTATATTTGTCCAAATACTTCGACAATATCTCTACACATCCTATACTAGCAAGGCTATAATATATATATAATCAAATAGTTAATTTTTTAATTATTTTGAAAGGAAGTCTTATTTTGCTAAAAAACAAATATATTAACTCATCTACTACCTATCAATCGATTATCATCCTTTGTTTCAGCTTGTTCTTTTTAACGTTACCAATTTATACTACACAAGCTGCTACATCATACACGCCTCCTGTAGGTTATCCAATGGGGGCTGCCACGAATGTCACTGGTTTCGCTGGTGGTACAATCACGTTTAATTCTAATGATATTGACTCCCTACAAGGTTAATTTTTTGCCAAAACATTTACTTCCTCAGGTACCGCCGGAGGTTCTTCTATAAAATACTTACAAAATTATGCTCATGATTCAACTGCTAATTTAACTGATGCTGATTATGCAAAGGTTAATCCTACAATGATTTCAGAAAATATTACCGGGGCTGATATGATTCAGTGGTATGGTAATAAAAATAGCTTTGTTTTTTCAAAATCTAATGATAAAGTCAAAGATTTATCATACTATCTACAGAATTCTCCCCCTGATGATGAAATCGCAAAAGCCATTGCTGGTTGGTCCATACCTTCAAGTAATGCCGGTTACGCTGATGCTATCAAGCAATTTAATGCAAAAAAAGATACTATTGATAAACTTTCTGATTTTCCTGTTATGTCAAGCAATGATATTTCATCATTTGCTGATGCTACTCAAAATATTACTGATGTCAGTGATTATTACGCTAGTTTCACTTCAACAAATTTCTCAAACTCTAAAGCAACAGGTTCTACTACTAAATCTAATAATGCTATCAAACGTGTTGATTTAAATACAGATAAATCAATTGATGCTGAAAAATATGCACCTGGTAAAACGGTTATTCAATTAACCGTTGATATGAATACTGCTTCAACAGATCAAGGCGTTGTCTTTGCAGATATTGATGGCTCTATTCCTTCATTTGAAGATGCTATTGGTATCAAAATTAATTTAGTCAATTTTGATATTAACACAATGAAAATGCCATTTTTCATGTTAAATTATAAGCATTTTTCTAATAATGATGCTGGTATCAGTTTTAATTTCAATCAAGGTAGCTGGATGACTTTCAATGCGTATCCACCTAAATCTGACGGATCTTCGATAGATTACAAGTTAGCTGGTAATAGTGATGGAACGCTATTTTCCGGACAAAATAGTAATGGTTCAGATACCACCGCTAAAAATCTTCTATCCGATGAACCCGTTGCAATCGATACAACTGATAAAAACTCTAAAAAAGTGAAATCTGTCTACAATACGTCTTCACATATTAGTAATAATTTTAATACTGAAAATGGTAAGATTTTTGTCGGAAGTTGGAAGAGTCCTTTATATGGTTCAGTATTAGCACCTAGTGCTGATGTCGACGTTGATTCAAGTAGCGATGGTCTCTTATATGGGAGTATTGTTACTGGACAAAATATTATTGGTAATTTAAACGTTCCTAGTGACCTTGCCTATCAAAGTATTTTTGATGCGTCTGATGATTTTGGAGATGACGCTATACAAGAATTTTTAAAAGATCCTGATTCAAGTAACTCATCTCATCCTACTATTAAGTCTATTTCGTTACCGGGTTATACTTCTACAGATACTGGATCTGGTACGACTCATTATATTCCACAAATAGACCCTTACGATTTTCACTATTCATTAAACAATATCACTGATGAATTACCTGAAAATACCGTTCAAACAACTAAAAAATCACTTGATACTACAGTCAATATAGATACGAAATCAACAACCGATAAAACTGAAAAATATTACTTATGGTACAGTTTCAATAATGGTCCTTGGGAAAAATATTCAGAAAATGGAACAACTGAACTTACAAATTCTAAACTAGAAATCACTGCAAAAGATGCGGACGATCTTGCAAAACAATACAGTACGGACCATAGTAAATATAAATATGACGAATCTGCTTATACTGATGGGACTACATATTCTAAATTAATTGATGACAATGAATTGATTGGTTATCATCTTTTCCATAAGAATAGAATTTCATATTTAGTCACATCAACTCACGATTCGGGTACCTATTCCAGTTATAGTAATCACACAATTAATGATATCTTAAGCGGTAAAACGAATGATACAATTTCTGCTGCAAATCTCGCAAAATTAAATCCGGATTACACGCCTATTTCATATAATTTACACGTTGCAGGAGATCTTTTAGTATCCTATCCAAAAGTATTTGATTTTGGTAATTTTACAGCAGGAACTTCTGAAAAAACACCTACAGTAACTGCAACTGGTTTGTTAACTGTCGATAATCCTTTTGGACTTAACTGGAATTTAGTTGTTAGCACAAGTGATAAAGATAATCTAAGTGATCCTTTCTTTATTCCCGATCAACTTGGTTGGTTTGAAAAATTGCAAACGAGTATGCTTGGTAATTCCACAATCACTTATGGGAATGCCTCAGATATTAAAACAATTACATCTAAAGATACTCTTTTAAGTTTAAACTCAACTATTTTTGATTCTGATACAACATCAGTTATTAGTAAAAACTACTATTCTGCACAATTATCATTAAGTCTAAAAACTAAAAAAATTACTCATCCTGGTAAATTTCAAGATAACGCAACTTGGTCATTATCATCACCAAGTATCGTTGTAGATTCATCAAAAGAATAAGAAATCTAATCGACAAAAAGACGCCTAATAAAAATTAGACGTCTTTTTGATTACCATTCATTTTGATTACTTATTTTCTAGTGATTCTTCCTTATCTTTTTTTCTTCTTTTTAAAATAATAAAAAGTAAGAATAAAACTAATAAAATTAATAAAGCAATAATACCAATAATTAACCACAATAACCAAGATATATGAGGCTCTGCTGCCTTATTATCTGATTTAATCTGTTTAATATTGGCTTTAGTAATTGTAAATGAATTCGTTGCTTTCCAAGATTTATTATTTCCGGTAACGGTATAATGGACATCATATTTACCAGCGATTAACTTGGCTTTAGTTAAGTCTAATGCATAGCTAAATTTAGCGTTGGGTGCAAAATCAACGTCCTTAATTGTTTTGTCATATAAAACAGTACTACTACTATCTTCTGTAATAGTTGCTTTAATTGTTGTTGGTCCAATCACAATGGGTACATCATTTTGCATATTTGTTTGTAGTGAAACTTTATTAAATGCGTTCAATACCACTTTAGAATCGCCAATTGTCATTTTGGGATTAGGATTATCGACCGTTTCAGATTCTCTAATGACTGCTTGAACAACGTACGCAAATCGATTAGTAATTGAAATACCTTTTCCTTTATTCTTTTCCTTAATAACTTTTTCTTGTACGTTAAAGCCACCTAAAATAATACCGGAAAATGACGTAGCGGGTGTTTTCACTGTAAACGTAACTGTTGCTGTTTTTTTAGGTCCAACCACAACATCTTGTTTTTTTGAGACAAGTTCTGAAAATTGATACTTAGCAGTCGCTGGCTTTTTTACATTTGTCTTATCATAGACAATTAGTCCATTCGTATTTGTATATGAACTATTAGGGCTCACAACAATCGTTTTAGTATCGTTTTCTAAGTTCTTAATTTTCAATGCCAATGTCTGTGTTGAGTTAGGGTTCATTTTAATATCAAATTGTGCTGCCTCTCGATATTGATTAGCAGGCGTTACTTTGGCTACCGTAAACCCGGCACTATTAGACTTTGCATAGACATTGGTCGATACAGTAATAAGTGTGACTATCGCGATAGCTAAAAAGCTTAAAACTATTTTTCTTAATTTCATTATTTCGATTCTCCTTAAAAAAAAAGACTGCCTTAGGCGGTCTTTTTTCTGTTACGTTTTAATTAGCTTAGTTAAAAGCTGCTGCACTAGCATTTCCTTGAGTTGCAGTCCATGTTAAATCAGCTGAAGTTGTTGCAATTTTAGTATTTTTACCAAGTTTTAATGTTGCACTATTGTCAGCATATGACAATGTTGTAGCACCAGCGCCTGTTGTAGCTGTCGCGACAGGAGCTGCAGCACCAGCTGGTGTTAAAGTAGCAGCAGATGCTGTAGCATCTGAGTCTGTTTTAACTGTAGCAGATGCAAGATCTAATGAGCTAACCTTAACTTCAGCATCAGCCATCACACCTAATTGTGCAGTAACATTCCAACCACTATCTGTACCTACGTAATCGGCTACATCTAAAGCTTGAGAAGCATCTTTTGCGCCAGTTGATGTAATATCTGTACCAGTCGTAACTAATGCTTCATTTAGTTTTGTTGTGAAACTGAACGATGGTGCACCCGTTTGAGTAAAAGTACCTGCTTCAATGTTTAAACTAGCTGTACCTTTACCATCTGTTGAATCCGCTGAAACACTTGAGCCAACAACTGCTGTTGAACCAAGTACTAATGCTGCAATTAAAAATAAATTCTTTTTCATAATATAAATTCCTCCCATTTATTGATTAAGCCAATGCTTGAAAAGGGGACGTTGACCTTTACCTAATAGTACCATATAATTTACATAAGATTCAACTGTAATATTATCAGAAGAAACTCTATGATTAAGTCCATATACGCCAATTAATATAGCGTTTACATGTTATTTACAAGTATTTTTTTAGGTTTAATTTTTTCAAACCATTTACTGAAAGTGTACAATCAATTTTTAAATAGAATGATTCCTACCTACCCCCACTTTATAACCATTAAAGGTAGAGCCTTTAGTCATTAATAACCTTTTTTTAAGTTAACTAGAATTTAAGTGTTACTATCAATTATACTTTAAGTCCGCTTATTAAAAAGATTCGATTATCCTAGTTCAAACAAGCTCAAATGGCGGTACGCTTACTTTTTAAGAAAAGCCAACAACTTCTAATGAAATTGATTTCAGCTCTTCTAATAAGACGATTTTCGATTTACCCTCATCAAGTCTTAGTGATGGTACAACAAGTTCTGTAATTAACAAATCTTATTATTATGCAAAACTAACTTTAGATTTTACAACTTCAATTTTTGATACGACAGGGAAATATAATTACGATTCACTCTGGGCTATTTCACCAACTAAAGATAGCGGTATCGTAAATGAGTCAACTAAATAATTCTAAATAAAAAAGGTTTACTCCGTTAAGTAACTAACTGAGTAAACCTCTTTTTTTGTGTCGAAATTTCTAATTATTTACAGGACATCTTTGATATCTGTATCCCCATCATGCATCGTAATTACTTTTCCGATTGTATTATCATGTGCGATAACTGAAACTAAGACGTCTGCCACGTTTTCAAGTGAGTTAGAGCCCGCTTGACCATCATTTAATGTTACTTTACCAGTACCTGGCTCATCTACTAAGGTGCCTGGCTGAAGAATTGTATATTCTAATTGCGTATTCTTCATTAGCCAATTATCAGCATAAAACTTAGCAGTCATATAATCTCTTAATGATGAAACTTCAATTTTTTCTCTATCCAAAGAGTAAACGGAACTCAACATTACAAAACGCTTAACATGAGCTATTTCAGCTGCTTCCATCGTTTTAACTGCCCCATCTAGATCAATCTTCATTAAGTCTTTGCCGCCAGAACCAGCAACAAATAATATGGCATCAACAGCCTGCATATTCTTGACTAATTTATCTATACCTTCTAACAAATCAACATAGACATAAGTAATATTACCTTTATCTAAATTATCTGTATGTCTTGAACCCGCCAAGACTTGGTAACCTTTATCAGCTAATTTACTTGTTACTTTTTGGCCAATTCGACCATTCGATCCAACAACTAATACTCTTTTTATTTCTGTCATCATTTATACACTCCTTCGTTTTATCCTGACTAAAGTCTACATCTTTCTCGACTAAAATGGTATGACTTACACTCGTAAGTTAACGACAAAAAGACAGTCACTATTTTTACCATGACTGTCTCAGTTGATTACTAATTAATTTAATTTAAATTCTGTAACTGTTTTGTACGTATCGCCTACACGTAAAACAATATCACCAAATTCAGGGAATTGTTCAGATCCAGGTGCTGATTGTGTTTCAAATGTAATTGCTGCATGATTAGCTAATTTTTTACCATGCATAATTGGCGTTACTTCACCAAAGTTAGCCGTGAAGATAACTAAACTTGTTGCATCAGTTGAAACTGAGACAGAAACTTCTTTATCTGGACTAACTAATTTTGCTGATTCTTTACCAACTGCAGGATTATTCAAGAAAAAGGGATGATCGATACCATTAACTTGATTTTTTTGAGCAAAATCACTTGTGAAAACGTCATGTAATGTCTTAGCTTGACGGAAATCGTAAGGCGTTCCATCAACAGACATCTTTTTACCTGTTGGAATTGAATCGGGTTCTAATGGTGCAAACTTATCGCTATCTACTTGTAATAAATTGTCATCTATTGTTTCTGTGACGTCACCCATAACATTAAAGTAAACATGATTTGTTGGATTATATAGTGTATCTTTATCCGTTTTAGCAGTCGTTTCAAGATGCCAAATGTTATCATTATTTAATAGATATTTTACATCAATTGCCATGTTTCCAGGGAAACCATGTTCGCCTTCTGGGCTATCTAAATGAAAAATAACAGCTATTTCATTTTCGTTTTCACTTATTTTATACGTCCACTTTTTAGTATCAAATCCTGGCGTACCACCATGCAATGTATTTGTACCTTCGTTAATTTGCACTTGGTAGCTTTGATCATTAATGTTGAATTTACCATCTTTAATACGTCCAGCAACACGACCAATTGAAGCGCCAATAAAACTATCTTTTTCTAAGTATTCATTTGCTGAATCAAATCCAAGAACAATTTCTCGTTTTCCAGTACTTGTGGGTACCTTGAGGCTAACAATTCTAGCCCCTAAATCTGTGAGTGATAATTCAAACCCATTATCATTTATAATCGTTATTAAATCATAGTCATTTCCAAAATCCTTTGTTTTAACTTGCATATTTATCTCCTCCGCTTACTGTATTTGTCCATTCTTATTAATACTAGTCCATTTTAATTAGATATTCAAGAAAGCGTTTACTTTTTTATTGAATAATTACCTTTATTTTACTGAAAATGACATAACCAACCTTTATTTCTGTTATTTCTCTAAAATGTAACGTCATTATAAGCGAATAACTATAATAAATACAAATGTATAGTTCGTTTTTTGTTATCATGTTTATGGAATATTATGTTTATTTATCATTAAAAGATTAATAGCCGAATTATTAATTGATTTATTTTTTAATTATTAGTATACTTACATTATTAATATAAAAGGAGTTTACAATGACAAAAAAACGCGTTTATCTTGCAGGACCCTTTTTCACTCCAGAACAAAAAGAACGATTAGATTTGGTAGCCGATCTCCTAAGTAAAAATCCAACAATTAACGCAGATGCAATTCATCTTCCAGGAAACGTTCAATATCCAGATGCGGACTTCGGCACATTTGAATGGCAAACAGCTACCTTCCAAAATGATATTCGCCAAATTGATCAAGCAGATATCGTTGTTGCAGTTCTTGATTATCAATTGGAAGAAAACAATGATGAAGCTGACTCAGGTACTGTTTGGGAATGTGGTTATGCTCATGCCAATCGCAAACCTGTTATTTTAGTTCGCCAAAATAAAGGTATTCCCTTAAATCTAATGCTTGCTGGAAGTTATACAGCAATGTTTGATGGTTTAGAAGATATCCAAAATTTAGCAACCTACGATTTTAAGGTTTTACAAAATAAGTATGTTGATTTATCAATTTTTTAATTGATCCAATGTTTCACGTGAAACAAAAATACTCTATGCTATAAATCTTTTAAATCGGATTTAAATACAGTAACAGATATTATTTTTATATTTCTAGTACTGTATTTTTTTCTCTCACAAATTGAAGCACCAAACAGTTAATAATATGAAAGAACTTATTAACTAACGACTTATTATGTTTGCTAGTTCAATAACAAACGTATTTCTTATAAATTAAAAAGTATGACCCAATAGAAATATAATTGGGTCATACTTTAGTATCTTAAATACTATTTAAATGCCTAACATCATTGTTACTATTTAACAATAGTTAACAATGAACCGTTTTCATCAATAAAAATTATCCTCGTGCTAATAATAAGTTAAATAAACCGCCCATTGTTTTATCCGATAATTCGATTTCTTTACCAGCTTCTGTCACTTTAGTAATTTCATAATAATCTTCAAATTCGGGTACTTCTAATTCCATCATCGCAACAAAAGCAGCAGCTGTTTTGTAAGTTGCTTGTAATTCTTCTCCATGAATGTAATTAATAACTAGCATAATTGTATCCCCTTATTGTTTTCTTTAAATAAGTTCCGTTTTTTTTATATCATCAACCGTTTTTGTTCCAGCTAATTGCATATCAATTGTTAATTCCTTAGCTAAATGTTCAAAGACTGATTGAACGCCTTTCGCACCACCCAAATGAAGCCCATAAACCATTGGACGGCCAATGGCAACGACATCCGCCCCACTAGCAAGCGCTTTAAATATATGTGAACCACGACGAACGCCACTATCAAAGACAATTGGCACTCGTTTATTGACCTTCTTAGCAATTAACTCAAGAACATCAAACGATGCAGGTCCGCCATCTAGTTGCCGACCGCCATGATTTGAAACCCAAATACCTTTAGCTCCAGCTTCAATAATAGCATCAACATCCAATGGTGATTGAATACCTTTAACGAAAACGGGTAAGTCAGTATAATCAGAAATACTCTTAATATCTGCTAAACTCAATGTTTGTTTAGCATTAGCATAAATAGCTGCGATTCCTTGTCCTTCACCTTCACCATATTCAGCTAA
This sequence comes from Dellaglioa sp. CoH-55-MRSF-7, assembly GCF_056782235.1. Next base: position 371,667 of record NZ_JBXAYI010000001.1, on the reverse strand, counting down.
ATTAGCCATTGGTTGAGGGAAGATAAATTTATTAATACTATCAGCTTCACGATTACCACCTAGTGTTGAATCAGCTGTTAATATGATAGCCTTCATCCCCACTTCTTTGGCTTGATCTAATAAAAAATGATTAAATTTATCATCTTTACTCATATACAATTGGAAAAATTGAGGTCCACCAGTTCCTCCATTATATGTTTCTGAAATCGTTTTATTTGAATACGTACTAAGCGACATAATTGAACCAACTGCGGCCATCCCCTTAGCAGTATCAATTTCACCTTGTTCATGGGCTAGCCCCTGTGCCGCAACTGGAGCTGCTATCATTGGCATTTGTAAATCAATACCCATAAATGTTGTTGATAAATCCGGATTTTCGATATTTTGTAAAACTCGAGGTGAAATTTGCTTATGATTAAATGCACTTGTATTTTCGCGTAACGTCCATTCATCCTCAGCTCCACCAGCAATATACCCAAATGCACCCTTTTCCATACGTGCTTCCACTAATTTTTCTAATGATTGAACATTGGTGATTTCAATCGAATGTTCTTCTTGACTTGCTTGATATCCCATAATTGTATCCCCCTATACTATTTATACTTGTAGTGTAGCCCTTAATAATAAATACTGTCATCAATAACACTTACTATATGTCAATAACGGCTATATAATTATTCAATCCATACAACAATGGCTAATCAAAGAATTACTAATTTGATATTAACTATTTTGGTCGAATTAATTTATATTGCTCTCCTAAGTTAGCGTATTCTGGTCCAGCCAGCCTCGCCACTGGATCTAATTTTTTAGCATTAATATACATTTTTTCTTTATCCAAAACATCATCTTCTATGTGAAAACAAACCACTTCAAGAATAAATAAATCCGTAATAATCTTACCATCATCCATAATAGGAACATACTGGTTCAATATAACTTCAAACCTCGCTTTAACACCATCAATCCCTGGCACCAATACCTTATTACTAGGAACCGTTGTTAATTTCAATTCGGAAACTTCACTCTCGTCTAGTCCAAAACTAGCAGCGCTCTGATTAACAAATTCCATTAATTCACGTGTTGGTAATTGGACCACAGCCTGTTTCGAACTAACTAAATTAGCCGCGGTGTGTTTCATTTCACCATTTCTACGTCGATTAATTGATATCGACATTAATGGCAACGTATCCGATACAACACTAAAAAAACTAAACGGAGCTAAATTAATTAGTCCCGTCTCATTTACAGTAGTAACCCATGCTATGGGTCTCGGAATTAATGTACCAGACATTAATTTGTACTGATTTTTAGCCGATAATTCGTTACTATTAAATGAAATCATCTTATATTATTCCTCAATTTTTAATCTATTGGTCTTATCTAACCATTGTTTAGCATTCCGTAATTCTAATTCTGAAATTTGATGTGATTGTTCAGCCTCAAAACTGGTAAATTCAATATTAAATTCTCGACAAAACTTCTTTAGTTCATCAAAATTTGATTTTGAAACAATTGGATCTAAAAATCCATATGAACCCCAAATTTTAATATCACTTAAGTCGACAGTCGCTTTAATATTTTCCGATAACACCATAGGATGTAGTAAAACAGCTGTTTTAAATAGTGCCTGTTCCGTTAATAATGAATGGAAGGCAACGTTAGCCCCATTAGAATAACCTAGGACAATTAATTTTTCTGGATCAAAAGCGTACTTCACAGCTAACTCATTAATTACAGTCATTAACCAATTTGTCTCTACAGATAAACTATTTAAATCGAAATCACCATCCGGTAAATGTGCAAAATAGCGTGTTAAACCATTCTCTATTAACCGTCCACGAATGCCAATTTTAGGACTATCTGGAGCCAAAAAATCTGCAATTGATAGTAAATCTGATTCCGTTCCACCAGTTCCATGCAACATTAAGATTGTCGCATTGCCAACCCTACCAGCTTTATAAGATGTAATTGCTTCTGCCATATCTATAACTTCTTGTCTGAATTGAAATTAACTAAGTGAGCTTCAATATCTGCACGTTGGTCTTCTAAAAATGGTGGTAACTCTAGGTGAATACCAGCTTCTTCATATGTTTCATCTTGCAAGAATCCAGGACCATCCGTTGCAATTTCAAATAATACACCTTCACCAGGACGGAAATACTCTGATTTAAAATAGAATCGGTCAACAAAACCTGAATCACGAATACCAACTCTTTGTATTTGTTCAATCCAATAGTTTAATGACTCTTCATCTTCTGTCCTGAAAGCAATATGATGAACTGTTCCATATGCTTGAATCTCATTCGGTAAATCTTGGTCTTCTTCGATAATAATTTGTGCGCCATGTCCACCATCGTTCAATTCATATAATGTACGTTGATTTTCTGTGGCAATTTTATCAAATCCCAATAATTGTCTTAACACAATATCCATACGTTCTGGATAATCCACTGTAATAATTGTTGTTCCTAACCCATTAATTGCGAACATCTTGGGAACCGGACTATATAATTAAGGTGTCCCAGCTTCCACACCATGATTACGTTCGTCAGAAATTAATTGATATTGCTCATGATCAAAATCATAAAAATTCATTGTTTTACTGCCAAAATTCATTTCAATTTCATCATGTTTAATATCATAATCGTCAAATCGTTCTGCCCAAAAATCTAGGGCATCATCGCTAGGAACTCTAAATCCAATTCTCGAAATACCATTTTTTCCTTTTGTGCCTTGAAATAAACCCGGAAAATCAAAAAAGGTAATATCGGTTCCTGCCGATCCCATATCATCCGTAAAGTATAGATGATAGGTTCTAACATCATCTTGATTTACTGTTTTTTTAATTAAATGTAATCCTAATATTTCTGTCATAAAATGAAACATTTTTGGTGAACTTGAAGTAATAGCTGTAATATGATGTAATCCTAATAATTTAGTGTTCATGATTGATACCCCCAATTTATTTAATAAACTTAAATTATCACACTTACTAAAAGTAAGCAATTTATTTAACCTAATTATTTTATACTTAAGTCTGATAACCTTAATCTATACTTTAGAAGATTCATTTATTAAACAAGTTACAAATTCTTGAATTGGCTTTGGTAGTTCGTTTCTTCCAACAAGGTAGAATTCACGCTGATACTGTTTTGATAGTACTTTGACTGGTATCTCTGGGTAATCAGTCAGTGCAGTCTGTGAAACAATTGATTGCCCTATACCTTGTCTGAGCAATTGAATAATTAATGAATTACTTTTAATCGTCATGAAGTGCTCTAACGTTAAATTATTTGCTTTTAAGTAGTTAATTGAATAATGATAAACACCTGATCCATGTTCTCTAAGTAACCACGGCTCATCCTCATTACCAGCCCAAACTAATTGATCAGTCGTCAACGAGTAACGTTTAATATTCTTCTCAGTCAACGGTTTTTCAATAAATCCAAAATCTAACTTATGTTGCTTTAATTGTTCCATAATTTGTGATGAATTAAGAACGCTAACTTCTAATTCTAATCGTTTTAGAGATTCCTTATTTTTGCGTAACAGGTCAGGTAGTAAGTATGCTGCAGTGGTGTGTGAGGCAGCTATTTTACAGGCAATTTTCTGATCAGTTTTTTGATGTTTTAAGGCAAATAAATCTTGCTGCCATAAATCTAGTAATTGCTGTGTTTGCTGGTAAAGTAGCGTTCCACTCTCGGTAGGTACAATTTGTTGTCGGCCATTTCTTTCAAATAACATAACACCTAATGTTTCTTCCAATTGCTTAATTTGAACTGAAATCGTTGGTTGTGATAAAAATAGTAGTTGCGCACTAGTAGTAAAGTTCCTTGTTTCATAAACTGATTTAAAAATTTCTAAATTTTTAAAAATATTAACCACTTCCATTCGTTTTATTAATAGTACTTATTATAAAGATTTATTTTATTAATTAAAAGAAATCAGCTATAGTTAAAGTATTGTTTAGAGAGGATGATCATATTGAAAAAAATAACTAACTTACTACCAGGATTTATCGTTGCCTTACTAATTGGGCTTGCCAGCTATTTTATTGCTAAACTTTGGTTGCCCATGTTAGGTGGTGCAACTATTGCTTTATTCATTGGAATCATTTTAGGTAATACTGTTCTACATCAACCCACACTAACGGCCGGAACTAAATTTTCTGAGAAACGTTTATTAGAATACTCAGTTCTTTTGTTAGGTGCGACTATCACATTTCAAAGTATTAAAGAAATTGGTTTAAATGGCTTACTTTTTACTTTTCTTCAAATGAGTATCACAATTATTTTTGCAATTTGGCTAGGTAAAAAATTAGCCTTTGGTGAAGGTACTTACTTATTAATGGCCGGTGGAAATGCTGTCTGTGGTTCATCAGCCATTGGTGCAATTGCCCCAGTTATTGATGCTGATAATGAAGAAACTGGAATTTCAATTACGTTAGTTAATCTAATGGGAACCATTTTAATGTTAACATTACCTATTATTGGAACCCTCCTCTGGGGTGGTAACAATGTTTTCAGAGGTGTCTTAATTGGTGGAACTGTGCAATCTGTTGGGCAAGTAGTTGCAAGTGCAACTATGCTAAATCAGGATGTCATCGTAACTGCTACATTGTTCAAAATATTAAGAATTATTTGTTTAGTATTTGTTATTACTATTTTTAGCTATTTACACAGCAAGAATCAACCTACCCAAAAAGCGTCACAAGTAACAACAAAAAAATCAACTTTAGTTCCTTGGTATGTTATTGGATTTTTAACACTTTGTGTCCTTAATAGTTTACATTTTTTACCTTCACGAATTGGTGAAACTGCACATTTTCTAAGTACATGGTGTGAAATAATCGCCTTAGCTGCTATTGGCCTTCGGTTAAATTTAAAATCACTATTTAGTCAAGGCAAGCGTTTATTACTTTATGCTGGTGGTATTATGCTTGTTCAAGTAGTATTAGCAATCGGTTTAATTACAATTTTATTTTAAAAAAATAATCATATGACCTGGCCATAATATGCCAAAGTCATATGATCATTTTTTTATTCAGATTATAATTTAAAGATGCGTTCTTGCCGGTCAAAACTCTGATCAGCAAACCAACCTTCCAACAATGTTAATTGCTGCCGTTCAAAAATGATTTCCTTATTTTTAGCCAAGCACTTAATCACATGTCCGGCTGTTTCACGAGTAGTCCCGCTAACTAACGCTAGCTCTTTAATCGTGACACGATAAGGAATAACGACATGCTTTTCTGTGAAATCAGCACCTAATTGTTCTGCTAAAATATTGATAGCTTGTACAATTCGATCATGAGCACTAGACGTTACCATTCTTTGCACTTGATTCTCTGTAGCGCTTAGAATTGTTGACATCTCCCTTATTGATCGAGTAGCCATCAGAATATTTTGCTTCAATATCCGTTCAACTAAGGCCATTGGGAAATAGACGATTTGTATATCCGTCATGGCTCTCGCTAAATAAGGGTAATTTTTATCACTTAGTAAGCCTCGATACGGAAATCCTAAGTCATTTTTGATATATGAATAAAATCCAAAGTCGCCATCAATATCAAATCGTTCAACCCGTATTACGCCTTCTATTAAAAAATAAAAACGTGTACGTTGATCATTTTCGTCAAAAAGAACCTGACCTTTTTGGAACGATTTGATACTCATGTTGTTCATTAGTAAATTGGCTTCTTCATCAGTAAGTGCTTCAAAATCTGATAATTTTCTTAAATACTGCATATATTGGGGTACTGCTTTAATTTTTTGCATTGTTTGATCCCCTCCACTAATTACTAACTCCCTAAACTCTCTCCTTTATCATTTTAACATGGATATTCCTTGGCCACAATTTACCTTACAACTTTGTTAGCTAGTTCAGCTTAACTATCGCTTTTTATTAACCTTTTACGATAACTGTCCCAGCATCATTATCTAATAATTGACTGATGTTTTCTAAAGATGTCACAATTGCGCGACCCTTTTTACTTGCTTCAACGAATTCAATCGCAGCTTCAATCTTAGGTAACATACTACCTTTAGCGAATTGATCTTCTTTGATATATTCTTTTAATTCAGAAACAGTTACCTGTTCTAATTTTTCTTGATTAGGTTTATTGAAGTTAACATAAACATTATCAACACTCGTCAAAATAATAAGTAAATCAGCATCTACCAATTCAGCTAATTTTTCTGAAGCGAAATCTTTATCAATAACAGCTTCTACGCCATGTAATTTACCGTTTTCTTCAACAACAGGAACACCACCGCCACCAACAGAAATTGAAATAACACCATTTTCTGTTAATTGATCGATTGTTTTGTATTCTTTAATCCCAGTTGGACGTGGTGAAGGAACAACACGACGCCATCCACGACCAGCATCTTCAACAAATGTCATCTCTTCATGTGCAGCCATTTCTGCTTTAGCAGCTGTTTCTGAATAGAATGGACCAACTGGTTTAGTTGGGTTACTAAATGCAGCATCATTTTGATCAACGATAACTTGTGTCACAATAGTTGCAACTTCTTTATTGATTCCTTTTTCAACCAATGCATTATCCAATGCATTTTGCATCCAATAACCAATACTTCCTTGTGTCATTGCAACACAAGTATCTAATGGTAAGGCTGGGTTCTTTTCAGAAACTGCAGCTGCTTGTTGAAGTAATAAGTTCCCAACTTGTGGACCATTACCATGAGAGATAATTAATTTATCCCCTTTTTCAACAAATTTAACAAGATATTCAGCTGTTTCTCGCAATGCTTTTTGTTGTGCCTCAGCACTAGCATCCTTTGATAAAATAGCATTTCCACCTAAAGCAATAACAATTTTTCTTGACATATTAATCGACTCCTCATTTTTTTATTTATTAAACAACCATTTTTCCTGAAGCAATTAACCAAATACCAATGCAAGCACCAATAATTATAACCAGGGTTATACCTATTTCGCCTTTTGATAAGAATTTTTCACCTTGTGCTACTCTTGCTTTCCCATAGAAGTAAATCCCTGGAATGTAAGCGATTAAACAGAGTAATAAATAACTGATACCGGCCATAATAATCCCGGCAACTTGGAATAATAGCGCAATTAAACCATATACTAATTGTGCTTTATTGCCTTTTTCATCAATATGTTGAATTGAGTATTTAACTTGATACATCGCAACTAAGATATAACAAACAATAATTGAAGCTGTACATAGTGAATAAGCAAAATTATAAGCCTTATCTGTGAATAAAAGCGTGAAAAGGAATAATTGTACTAATCCGCCTGTTACGATTAAAGCAAAAGTTGGTGCTTTTTTATCATTAACTTTACCAAAGTAACCGGGTAATAATTTACTTTTGGCCATTAATAACATTGTTTCTGCTGGAAGCATTGTCCATGATAACCATGCACCCAAAATTGAAACAATTAAGCCAATACCGATAACGTAACCACCAACTGGTCCAACCATTTCAACAGCAATATATAACATTGCTGGTTGATGAATTGAAGCTAATTGTGCTTGTGTCAAAATACCGTATGGTAACATTGAAGCTAAAACGTAAACGACTAATAAACTAATTAAGCCAATGATTGTAGCCTTACCTGCATCAGATTTCTTTTCTGCACGAGAAGACAACATTGATGCCCCTTCGATACCTACAAAGACCCACATCATAACCATCATACATTTTTTAATTTGTGAAGCGACATCGCCAACAACGAAGTTATGACTCATTGTGCCCCAGAAGTTAGCTGTAAAAATATCGATCTTGAATAAGAATATAGCAACAACAATAAATACAAAAATTGGAATTAATTTGCAGACCGTAACAATCGCATTGATTGCTGCTGCACCTTCAATACCGCGATTAACAAAGTATGTTAATCCCCAGCAAAGGATACTTGCAATTAAAATTGAAGGTAGATTTTGTCCTGATTTAAAGATAGGGAAAAAGTAACCAACCGCACTCATCAAGATTGTAGCGAATGCAACGTTTCCTAACCAAGCAGATAACCAGTAACCCCAACCACTGATGAATCCAGCGAATGGTCCAAATCCTTTTTCTGCATAAGTAAAAATACCTTCTAAATCTGGTTCTTTATTTAATAAGTTATTCAATGAAAGAGATAACATCAAAATACCAATTCCGACAATTACCCAACCAATTAGAGCAGGACCGGGTGAAGATGCATTGGCTAAATCAGAGGTTAGTCCGAAGACCCCACCACCAATAGAAGAACTAATAACTAACGCGACTAGCGCCATTAAACTAATTTTTTTAACTGTATGTTTTTCGTCCATAATTTAACTGCCTACTTTCTTTATTAAAAATAAAAAGGGACCTAATCTAAAGTCTTGCTCCAGATTAGTCCCCCTAATGACAGCCTATTTTTTTGCAGAGACACTTCCCTGTTAAGTTACTTTCACCGTTAAAAACAAACTATCATAATGTTATTAAACGCGTGGAATGAATAAGTTTCCTGCAGTTGCAGCCATAATTGCTTTGATTGAATGCATTCTGTTTTCTGCTTCTTCAAATTGACGCGCATATTTACTACGGAATGCTTCGTCAGTAATTTCCATTTCTTTAACACCATATTTTTCGAACATTTCTTTACCATATTCAGTTTCAATGCCATGGAATGCTGGTAAACAATGCATGATGATCATATTTTCATTACCAGTCTTTTTAACCATGTCCATGTTTAATTGGTATGGTTTCAATGTGTTAATACGTTCTTCGAATTTATCTTCTTCACCCATTGATACCCAAACATCTGTGTAAAGAATATCTGAACCTTTAACCCCTTTATCAACGTCTGAAGTAATCATGTTCTTGCTTCCTGATTTTTTAGCAAATTCAGCAGCAAATTTTTGAACTTCTTCAGTTGGTTGTAATGAGTCAGGTGCAACGATATGAATATTTACACCTAACATTGATCCAGTTACCAAAAGGCTGTTAGCCATATTGTTACGGCCATCCCCAACGTATGTTAATGTGATGCCTTTTAATTTGCCAAAGTTTTCTTTAACAGTCATAAAATCAGCAATCATTTGTGTTGGATGCCATTCATCAGTTAAACCATTCCATACAGGAACGCCTGAGAATTTAGCTAATCCTTCAACAACATCTTGGCTGAATCCACGGAATTCAATACCGTCGAACATACTACCTAATACTTTAGCTGTATCTTCAACTGATTCTTTTTTACCTAATTGAATATCATTTTTTCCAAGAAATTCAGGATGAGCACCTAAATCAACTGATGCTGTTGTGAAAGCAGCACGTGTTCTTGTTGAATTTTTTTCAAAAAGTAAGGCAATATTCTTACCTTGAAGATATTTATGAGGGATTCCACGTTTTTTCAAATCTTTTAAATGAATTGAGAAATCGATTAAATATTCTAATTCTTCTGGAGTAAAATCTTTTTCTGCTAAAAGACTGCGACCTTGAAAGACTGTGTTTGACATATTAATTTCCACCTTTTTTAAATTTTATTTTTTTAAGTCTTCACGAACGATAGGCATACTCATACAACGTGGACCACCACGACCTCGTGATAATTCGGCTGAAATAACTTCAATAACTTTAATTCCATAACTTCTTAGGACTTCATTTGAAACGTAGTTACGATTATAAGTTACAACTGTATTAGGAGCGATTGCCAATGTATTTGAACCATCATTCCATTGTTCACGAGGTGCAACTACTGCATCGCCGTTACCAACTGGAATTAAGATAAGTTCTGGTACTTTTAAGACTTCACGTAAGACATTTTGTAAGTCTGTACGATGTGAAATGTTAATGTGGTTATCTTTACCTGGTTCTAAGATAAATGTATCAACGTTTCCGCCATTATCTTGGATTCCTGGATGAATTGTAAATTTATCGTAATCAATCATTGTGAACACTGTATCCAAATGCATCATTGCACGGTTATTAGGGATTTTAATTGCTAGAATCTTATCAAAGCCACTGTGTTTTGCAAATAATACTTGTGCTAATTCTTCGATTGAACGAGCTGAAGTACGTTGCGAAATACCAATTGCAAGAACGTGGTCGTTTAAAATTAATTCGTCTCCACCTTCCATACGGTCGAGATGGTTACGACTACGCCATACGTTTACGCCTTTATTAGCAAAACGTGGATGGTATTCCATAATGTATTCCATAAATAATGATTCGCGACGACGTGCAGCGAATGTCATACGGTTAATTGTTAAACCATCACCCATTGATGCTGCTGGGTCACGTGTAAAGTAAAGGTTAGGCATTGGATCCATAAAGAATGGATAGTCTTCAGAAGAACTTAAATCAACTAAAGCATTTGACTTGTAATCGATTTCATTTGTTCTAACGCCAGCCATAATTTTATCAACCATATCTTGTGTTTCCATTGAAAGTAAATATTCTTTCAATGCAGCATGGAGTGTGCTAGAAACTAAACCTGATTCATCTAACATTTTTTCCAAGAATTCTTCTTTTACATTTCCTGCATCTAAAGCTTCTGCAGCCAATGTTTCAAGATAAATTGTTTCAACGCCATTGTCTTGCAATGTTTTTGCGAAAAAATCATGTTCTCTTTGAATTTCAGGTAAGTATGGAATATCGTCAAATAAAAGACGACCCATGATATCTGGTGTTAAGTTTTCAACTTCTTTACCGGGTCTCTTTAACAAAACTGTTTTAAGAGTTCCGATTTCTGATGTTACGTGTACTGGACTTGTCATAATGATTACCTCCCATATATTTATTACATGCATAGCATAACAGGAATAATTAGCCTATATTAGTAAACGCTTACACCTATAATGTGAACTATTTCTCATTATGAGGATTCTTACGGTTCAATATCGTATATTACATTTATAAAACGCTTCCACTACCGTGTTTTTAAAATTATTAAATGAGAAACATTAAAAGTACATTATTTTTATGATAATTCTTACTTTAATAAATTAAGACTTGTAATACTAAGAGTGCACCACCAAATAATAGAACAAAGACAACGACGGGCCAAACGAATTTTACCCAGTGCGAATATCTGATATTTAACATTTGAAGTGTTGCCATAACTAACCCTGTTGGTGCTAAGAAAAGCATTGCATACTGTCCAAATTGATAAGCAGAAACGACAATAAATCTTGGAATATCTGCAGAATCAGCTAATGGCGCAAATATTGGCATTGCTAAAACGGCTAATCCGGATGAAGAAGGTACGATAAATCCAAGGAAGAAGAAAATAACCATCATGATAATTATGAAAATTGGTCCACTTACGCCAACAACTAAAGATGACGCATATTGAAGAATGGTATCTGAAATCAATCCTTGATTTAACACGATATTTATCCCTCTGGCAAGTCCAATAATAAATGACACCCCAACTAAACTAGATGCACCACTGACAAAAGCATCAATGACACCCTTTTCACCTAGACCATCTCGACCTGTACCTGTTAAGAACATAATGGCGATAGCAAATACCAAGAATGAAGATGCCATCGTTGGGAACCACCAACCTTTTGCCATAACGCCCCAAACCATGATTGGGAATGTCACAACAAATAATAATAGAATAATTTTCTTACGAATAGTGAAAACTGATTTATTACCACCTTCACCTGAAGATACTGACCATAATCGATTAAAGTCTTTACTATCTTCATAAGTAATTGAAGCTGTTGGATCATCCTTAACCTTTTTACTATAACGTCCTAAATAAATAATTAAGAAAATAGACCCGACAATCAAACCAACAATCCGCCAAATCATACCTTGCGTAAAATCAATTCCGGCTGCATTTGACGCAATAACAACTGAGAACGGATTAATCGTAGAGAATGTGGTCCCAATAGAACTGGATAAGAAAATTGCCCCCACGCAGACTATCGAATCATAGCCCATCGCGATAAATACTGGTACCAATATTGGATAGAAGGCCACTGCCTCTTCTTCAATCCCGCAAAGAGTTCCGCCTAAAACCATTAAAATTGAAACAAAGAAAATTGATAAAAATTCATGACCTTTGGTTTTCTTAGTTAGCGCAATTAAACCTGATTCAAACGCGCCGCTGACTTTAACAACACCAATTAAACCACCCAGGACTAAAATAAAGACCATAATATCTACGGCTTCAATTGTCCCGTTAACCATACTATTTGTGATATCAGCTGGTCCTGCCGGATTTTGCTTCAATCGCTGATATGTATTAGGTATTGATACTGCTGCCGTAATACCACCTGATGTAAATTGTTTAATATCAATTTTGACATGAAGTTTATCCAATTGATTTTGTGTCGCAGGAACTTTTTTTACATTCCCATGCGCATCGGTAATTTTTAATTCCGTACTTGCCTGATCATAAGATAATTTAGAGTAAGAGCCCGCTGGAATAATCCATGTTGCCATAACTGCAACAATCGTTAATATAAATAAAATAACAAAAGCGCCGGGCATTTTTAACTTAAATTTCTTTTTAGGTACCTTTTCCATTGTTGTCGTTGAATCCATTATAATTTCCTCCTTTAATTGTTTTATACCAAATAGATAGCGGCGTTATCCTTTTACTGTATTTTTATCATGACACCCTCCTCTGCCGGTCGTTTCGCTTGGAGTATATCAACAGTCTACAGTTTCTGGTGTGAAATCGGTTACATTAAAAGTGTGAACCAGCTCACACTTTTTGATTTATCATCTAATTTTACTTTCCACAAAAAGAGAGATAAAAAGTAACTTGTAAATCTACTTTTTATCTCTCTTTGATGCACTAAACTTATTCATGTAATGCTTGTGACAAGCGTTTTAATCCTTCTACTAAAACGGATTCTTTAGCACAGTAACCTAATCTTGCATGTCCTGGCACACCAAATCGGCTTCCAGGTACTAATAAAACCCCATAATCTTTTAATAATTTTTGACAAAATTGTTCATCATCTTCAATTGTTTCAAATTTTATAAATGAAGTCGAGACAGATTTTGGCACTACTAAGCTAACTGCTGGCTCATTTTCCACCCAATCACTTAAAATTTTTAAATTTCGTTTCACAATTTGTCGATTTCTATCCAATACTAATTCTTTATTTTTTAAAATATGAACAGCCATTTGGTCATTAAATACACCTGCACAAATCATCGTATAATCACGGTATTTTCTAAAAATATCTGTAACAGCTGGACTAGCAACCGTCCAACCGATTCTAATACCGGGAGTTGAATAGGTTTTTGATAAACTATTCGTCGCAATACCTTTGTCATATAAATCAACAATTGAACTTACGTCCGTTGTATCATCTAAAGGTAAATAGACCTCATCAACTAATACATATGCGCCGACTTCTTTTGCAATTTTAACGATTTCAGTCATTAGTTTAGTTTCAATTACTGTTCCCGTTGGGTTATTCGCATTATTTAAACAAATCATTTTAGTATCTGGTCGAATAATTGCTCGTAATTCATCCAAATCAGGCATCCATTGATTTTTTTCAGAAATATTCCAAAAATCGACTTCAGCTCCTAATGATTTAGGAATATCATAGAGTTGCTGATAACTAGGATACATAGAAATCACATGATCACCAGGTTCAATCAACGCGTATAGTGCCAGTTGATTTGCTCCTGTTGCACCATTAGTTTGTAAAACTTGTTCCGGCGAAACCGCTTTATAAAGTTTGCTAACCTCTGCTTTAAAAGCTGGGGACCCCTCAATCCAACCATAATTCATCTTTTGTGCATCTAAATCACGATAAAAATCCTGACCATTTTCTTGACCAATATTTAATAATTCGTTCATTGTCATCGATGAAACCGTTCTTTGTGCAATATCATACGTAGCTTTAGATTCATAGACATTTAACCACTCTTCAACGCCAAATCCTGCAATTTCCATAAGTTATCATTCTCCAATCTATATTATTTGTCTTAACGTCCTAAATAATAACAGAAATTAAAAATTAAGCCAGTGTCTGTTTAAATATATTAAAATGACAAATCTGAACTTTTAATTTTATAACATAAAAAATCTGTTGCCAGTAATAGGTTTTCCTATCATCAACAACAGATATTACAGTTTTTAATAAATTATCTAATCTACTAAGGTAAATCCAAATGTGCTACCCAGCGCTTGGATTTTTTTTAACATTAACTTAGGGATACTAGGATCACTCATCGATAACGTTAATTGCCATTTTTCTTGATTTAGCAAATTAGGATTTGCAACTAATGCTGACCCAACAGCAACTAAATCTAATCCCGATTTTAATGCTGTCGTTGCTCTATCAAAAGTATTTAATGAGCCGGCTGCCACGATTGGTACCCGTTGATTAACTAGTTGAGAAACTCTTTGAATATAGGGTTCACCACCCTTTGGACCATCAGTTAACGCATCACCCAACGAAAGGTGCAAATAACTCACCTGTTTAGCAACTAAATTCGTTATCAAAGCTTCTGTATCTTCTAATTTAAGACCATCTGTTTCACGTTCTTCAAGTGTAATTCGGTAACCGATAATAAATTCTTTAGTCGTATTTTCATCAGCCACTCGTTGAACTTCATCAACTACTGCCATAGCAAATCGTAATCTATTTTCTAATGATCCGCCCCACTGATCAGTCCGATGATTATAGTGTGGTGAAAGAAAATTTTGAATTAGAAATCCATGGGCACCGTGAATTTCAATACCATCAAAACCTGCTTGAATTGCACGTTTAGTTGCTGTTCCGAAAGCCTTTATAACTTGTATTAGCTCTTCTTCTGCCAATTCTCGAGGTGTCTGTGCTGGAGCAAATGGTGTTTTTGGTGCTGGTACTGGACTCGCACTAACAACGTCATGATTTGTAATTAATTCTGGTAATGCCTTATTTCCAGCATGATTTAATTGTAAGATGGCCTTTGCCCCACCGGCCTTAATAGCTGTGGCTAACTTCGTCAAACCTGGTATAAATCGATCTTCATAAACACCAATTTCATGATCAAATCCAACACCATTTTCTTGTACATGGCTCGAACCTGTGATAACCATTCCGACCTGTTTTGCACGTTGTTCGTAATAACTAATTTCTGCTTCAGAAACTGTTTGATCATCGTTACTTGCCCATGTTGTCATAGGTGCCATCACAAGTTTATTTTGTAGGGTTATTTGTTCATTTAAATTGAATTTTTTTCGTAAGTTAATTTGCTTAATCATTATAAAATGTTCCTCCTATATCTAATATAGGTTTATAATAAACCTTCAAGTCGACTTGAAGGCAAGCTTTTTATTTATCGGTCATTTTTAACATCTGTTTTACATGATTTTCGTACGTTTCAATTTTATTATCTAAAAAATTATAAGTATCTTGCATCGCCGCGATTTGTTCACCTAATAATCGTTGCTGTTTAATCAAAATCTGTTTACGTTGCTCTTCAGTGGCCTCACCTTGTTGCGTTAGGTCAGCATATTCTTTTAAAATGTTGATTGAAATCCCCGTTTGACGCATATGTTTTGCAAAATTAACCCATTCTAAATCGATTTCATCATAGTCCCGATACCCGCTTGTATTCCGTGATACAGTGGGAATAAGTCCTACTTCCTCATAATATCGTAACGTCGCAGTCGGTAAATCAAACTTCTCACTTACTTTTTTAATATTCAAAATCAAACACTCCTATTCTCATCTTTTTTAATCTCATTAGACAATTAAGATAAAGGATCAGATTAAATTTTATAATGTTTCACATGAAACATTTACATCATTTTTTCAGCTAAGCAGTTACATTCAACCATTTCTGGTGCATTTTTACTTTTTTCATCAATCACACTTTGTAGTTTCACAATATCTGATTGGCTTAACTCAACTTCACTTAATAAATCGGCAATTGTTGAGCCAATTTTCATTTGGCACATATGTTCAAATAATAACTGACTAACATGATCCATCGTCGTTTGTTCTTCTATTAGGGGTTTGTATATGAATGCTCGGCCCTCTTTATCAGCAGATAATGCACCCTTTTTTACTAATCGACCCAATAATGTTTTTATTGTTGGCATTTGCCAATTCTTTTTTTCTTTTAAATTCTTAAATATTTCATTACTAGTACTCTGACCTAATGTCCAGATAACACGCATAACTTCCCACTCAGCGTCGCTAATTTCAATTATTTTTTTATTATTCATTAGTATTGCCCTTCTTTCATTGGTCTTATGATTACAATTGTAAACTAATGTATTTAACCCGTCAATAAGCTATCTTTCAAATTAGTATAATCGGTTAAATACTCATTATTAACTAATACTATCTCATTTTTTAATATTGATTAAACTCATTTGTTTTTGCATATTATTCGTTTCCTTTTTTTAACTTAGCTTTTAAACAAAACAATTGATATACTAGTGTTTATGACTTTAGACTAATTATTTAAGGGGATTTTTTATGACTACTTTTTTTAATCGCTACAAAACATCTTTATTATTACTCTCGGGTCTAATCATAGGTGGGATTGTCGGCTTAATCTTTAAAGAACAAGCTGCTGTCCTTAAACCTTTAGGAGATCTTTTTCTAAATCTAATGTACATGATTTTAGTTCCACTTGTTTTTTTCAGTATTTCATCTGCCATCGCAGAAATGTCTGAAATGAAACGACTTGGTAAAATCATGATTACAACATTAATTGTCTTCCTAACAACGGCTTTCATTGCTGGTGTTATTGGGTATATCGGTGTTCGTCTCTTTAACCCTATTCACGGCGTCAACGTTGATACGATTAAAGGTTTGATGGGTACTGTTAAAGATACATCAACAAAATCATCTGGTTTAGAAACATTAGTTAATACATTCACCGTTAATGACTTTTATCATTTATTATCAAAAGATAATATGTTACAACTAATTATCTTTTCGATTTTAATGGGTACAGCTGCTTCAGCAACCGGTAAAGAATCTAGTGTATTTACAAAATTTTTATCAGCTGGAAACGTAGTAGTTATGCGGATGGTTAAATATGTGATGATCTACGCGCCAATTGGTTTAGGTTGTTTCTTTGCCAATATTATCGGTAATTTAGGACCTCAGATTGCTGCCGGATATTTGCGCAGTTTCATTCTTTACTTAGGTATTACAGCTTTCTACTTCTTTGTGATGATGAGTTTCTATGCATTTATCGCAGGTGGCAAAGCCGGTTTTATGATTTTTTGGAAAAATGTCTCAGCTCCTGCTGTTACAGCAATTGCAACAAGTTCTTCAGCTGCATGTATCCCTGTTAACCTAGAGTATTCTAAAAAAATGGGCGTGAGCGAAGATATCGCAAATACGATCATCCCATTAGGTGCAAATACGCACAAGGATGGCTCTGTTATTGGTGGCATCTTAAAAACAACATTTTTATTTGCCGTTTTTGGTAAAGATATCACGAGTTTAAATAATATGATTATGATTATCTGTGTTTCATTCTTGGTTGGTGTCGTGATGGGCGCTATTCCAGGTGGTGGTATGGTTGCCGAAACCTTAATTTGTTCAATCTTCGGTTTCCCAATGGCTGCTCTTCCATTAATTCTAATTATTACAACCATCATTGATATTCCCGCAACTTTATTAAATTCAACAGGAAATACTGCTACTGCAATGCTTGTTACGCGTTTCGTTGAAGGTAAAAATTGGTTAAAAGATTTTATGGCACAATAATAATAACAATCCCCCTATATTAGATACTGAAATATCAGTCTAGTATAGGGGTTTTTTGTAATTAAAAACTGCCCTTTCCAAAATTGGACGGACAGTTTACTATTAATCATCTTCTCTACTTAATTGGTCTCTACCATACTTTATATTTTTTCTTCGCGTATTTTGTGAATCCTCAAATGCTTGACGATATTGACGAAACCATCTAAGTATCGTTCCTTCACTAACGTCGAGTGCCTCTTCAGCATCCTCTGTAAAATTCTCCCACGCATCAGGATCTTGTTGTTTTATTTCTTTTCTAAGTGTCGTAATAATTGGTTTTAATTTTTCTCTATCTTCAGGTGTCATCTCTAAGAATGCCTCAGTACCTTTAGGTTCCATTTGACTAATATTAGTAAATTCACTGTTATCTGCACTATTAGTAATAAATGAACGAATTGGTATGATAATAAAAAAGACTAACGTTATTTTAGGGAAAAACCAGCCTATAAGAATTAAAGCTAATATTAATAATCCGGTTTCTGTGTTATGTCTGCCATAAATGGTTACATATACTTTTTTCATATCAGATTTTTCTGTATATTTTTGATGAATAATTTCTTTTACAATTTCCCTGAATAGATAAATAATTAACAAATATAAAACACCATACATTGTAACCGTTTCTCTGACAGTATCACTTGTCATTAGTCGTGTGAAGGTTGGCATTAACGATAAAAGCATCATTAAGATTAAATCCATCACAATTATTTTATTTGGTACTTCATTTACTTCCGAAAATGCGACCGCATGTTGATACCAGATATTAGCAACAAAACAGAAACTAACAATAAAGATTCCAATGGCTTGAAACAAACCAACAAAGTTAATCTCCCCATTTTTTATCTCAATTGGCATCTCTAATACCATAATGGTTATAATAATGGCTATAATCGCATCACTTAACGTATCCAACCGCTCTTTAATTTTCATATGTACCTCCTTTAAAATACTGCTATATTTAACCTATTTTTTTCTTTTTTTTAGTCGTTCTTCTCGTAAGGCTAATAATTTTGCAGTCGTTGATAAGGACATCGATATTAAAATAAAAAATAAACTAGTTTTGATAACTACTGTTGGTAATGCCCCTCCAACTGATTTAATAACAAGCGTTGATATTGTTAAAAAAACTGTGAAAAAATTTAAAATAAGTAAACTAATATCATATTTTCCCTTAATTTTTAATAAAATATGAGAAAAATAGAAAAAAGCAATACTAATTATCATAAATAAACTATAAATTATAAAAAAGATAATAATAAATACGACTGGTTCTGCTTTTGCAATCTCCATAAAGGAACGATCCGTTGCTATTTCTGACACTGATAAAACTTGTGAAAATAAAAAATAGGTAGCAATCACAAAAATAGCATACGTAATAATCTTTTTAACATTTTTCATCATTTTAGCATCTTTCATTATTCACCATTCCTCTAATCCAAGATTTATAATTATTCTTATATTATATTATTTATGGCTAACAGATCATCAATTTCGTAGGTCGCTTTTATTGATGTCTTATTTTTAATGTTTTTCGGATTGTACCAGACAGTATCAACGTGAACATTGTTCCCACCTTGAATATCTGATGTTAAAGAATCACCAATAATAAGTGCCTTATCGGGATTAAATCCAGCAATATGGTCAAAAGCATAGTTAAAAAAGCCAACCGTTGGTTTTTGATAACCCGTCATTTCCGAAACAAATATTTGCGGAAAGTACTTATCTAACTTTGATTCTGCTAATCGTTTATACTGCATGTTTGCAACGCCATTGGTAATAATCGACAATTGATAGTTAGCTGTATCTATTGATGCCAATAATTCATCTGCGCCCATCATTTTTTCATGTCCGGCAGACAGATTATCTTGATACTGTTTAGCCAACTCTTTACCATCAACTACTCTATTAAACTGTTTTTTGAAAAATATCGCAAACCGATTTTCTAATAATTGATCCCGCTTTAAATTACCACGCTCATATTGGCGCCATAACTGCTG
This sequence comes from Dellaglioa sp. CoH-55-MRSF-7, assembly GCF_056782235.1. The sequence continues at coordinate 351,969 of NZ_JBXAYI010000001.1, read as the reverse complement.
ATTAAATTTCAAATAATTTTGTTTTATTTTATCATCTAATGTTATTTTTTGCGTTAAAAAAAGCTTTTCTAGTGCAGCTTTTTCAGTTAACCCAAAATCAAGTAACGTATCATCAATATCAAATAGTAAAAATTCGTAATTTTTCAATTCAATTCTCAACTTTCATTCATGTAATTTAGTTACTGGACATTATCATTTTAACATAAGATTTAAAGTAACAAAAAAGCTTTGAATAAGGAATTATATCCCTATCCAAAGCTTCTTATTTTTATAATTTAAATTTTAGTACCAACCGTTTGATAACCAGAATGATTTTGCAGCACTCCATGAACCATAACGACTTGTTACGTAATTGTTAGCTACTTTTTCTTGGTTTGCAGCTGAGTAATCACCATTTAAATATGATGAACTTAATTGGTATTTACCAATATATTGGCCATTTCTTGCTGAGTATGAACCACCAGATTCTTTGTTAGCAATCCATGCTTTAGCACTTGATGAATCAGTAGTGCTTGCAGTTGCTGTTGACACTGTACTCTTTGGTGCAACTGTTGTTGCTGCTTTAGCAGGAGTTGCAGCTGGTGTTGCTGCCTTAGTAGTTGTTGTATTTGTTGTTGATGCTGTATTTGCTGTTTTAGCAGCTGTATCAGTATTGATTGTTAATTGTTCACCAACATAAATTAAATTAGCGTTACTAATTTTATTTTCTTTAACAATTGCGTTAACACTGACATCATTAGATGTTTTGTTAGCGTAAGTTGCTGAGATGTTATTTAGTGTATCACCTGATTTTACAGTATATACATCAGCATCTGCTGCTTTAACTGCAAGTCCAAGACCTGCTGCTACTGTTGCTACCATTGCTACTGAAAATTTTGTCATCTTTTTATTTAATTTCATTATATTTAGTTCTCCTTTTAAGTTAAACGTTTTTATTTATTTTTTTCTTATTTATCTTACGAGGTTCATACTATCAGTTAGTTTTTACATAAGCATTTCAGTCAAATATCATTATCTTGAAATAATGTAATAAATATCATATTCCGTAATAAATGTAAAATAAATCAAATACACCATTACCTTCTTATTCCCTTAGTGACAGTTAATCTATTAATAATTCGTCTGTAATTTATGTGTCAAAATATAGAGATAAATACGTTGAAAATCAAGTAAAAAGTTTATTTTTTTAATTGATTTATTAAAAAAAGGTATTATCAGCAATGAATATTGCTAATAATACCTTTAAAATTTCACTTGATCGTGCTGTGTCCAAGTATCTAATCGAGCACTTTTGATCACTATTTCATAAATAATCTCATTTTCTATATCTTCTTCCAGTAATCCATCCATAAATCCTGGCACCTGTGCCCGATACAACTCTGCTAGATCTTCTAATTTATATTTTGACCTCTTAACACTTAACCTATTACTAGCAATAGTCATCCCTGTACTCGTTGGAATTGTATTAATAGCTGCTTTACCTAAATCCAATTCAGCAATTTTAGGCGTTTCCGGAGCTGAACCAAAATACCAAACATTTGATTTATCAGGTGAAACAATAAATCGCATCTGACGACTCGATGGCATCCCATCTGCAGTAGCAGTACTCAGGACCATTTGATTTGTTTCACCAATAAATCGTCTAAATTTATCTAACACATTATGTTCTTCCACTTCTGAAGGTGCCCCTTCATCAATAAATGCTAATACCTCATCAACTGTTTTTAACTTAGACTCATTTTGTAGGTAATACAATATTTGTGGGATATACGGTGAAATATCCCGATCTTTATAATAAAACTGTAACCATCTTTTTGAAGCAAGCAGTGGGCCCGCGTACGTTACTCTTAGTTTAGTTTTATACCAACTAATTAAATGTTTTAATGGCCAGTGTTTGAGCATTATTTGCCAAAAGTATGACGTAAATAGAAATAGAATTGCCGCTACCAGTACATTAACTTCTATAATACTGACAACTGACAACATTTTGAATGGCTCAAATGTCATATAAAGTCCTAATAGGATTCCGGTTGATAAAACCGTTAAAAACGTAACTAATCTTCGCTTAAATAATCTTAATTTATGTAACATCAAGCCCGAAATGTCACGTCTTTTCTTCATATTTCTTTCTCGTACAACCATCTCATCTAATAATCTTTTATCCTCTTTAGAAATCATCTTCATCCTCATCTCCAAAGTAATCAAATTGTTGCCTTAATTCAAATGTCCCAATATCGGCATAATCTTGTATGATAATTTTATTTTGACCCTCTCTATGATCTCGTGGCCCATATTTTAAATAGTACATTTCTTCAGCTAAGTCAGTGTGTTTCTTTAATAATTTTGAATCATAACTTTCTATATCATTTTTTAGACGATTATTCGAAAGAATTAAATTATAAATATGCAAAATTAAAAAGAACGCAATAAAAAACAAATAGTATTGTAGGAATGTATTTATAATCGTATCAAAAAGCTCAGTAAATAGTGTTTGATCAATTGGGATTGCCTTATCTTTAAATAAAATCAAGATAACCGTGATACTGATTGGTACTAAGCACGCAATCCAGCCAATTGTTATTAATACTAATTGTCTTAGTTTGAGACTTACATTTTTTTGACCAAAAAACCAATCAATCGTCAATGCGTCTTCATCTACTTCGTTCACAATATAGTCAGGCTTATTTTTTGTCATCATCGTCGCCTCCTAAATCTGTTGTAATACTATCCGAACGTTCAGGTGAATGCCATACGCCACCATCTTCACCCGTAATAATTTTACGCACTGTCGGAATTAACTCAGCTACCATTGTATACGTATTTACCATCCAGTAAATGAGGATATACCACGGCGCAAAAATAACGTATTTTAAAGATTTACCACTATCATTGAAAAATGACGCCATGATTAACTGAATCAAACCAATAATGACCTCTATTGAAATAAATATGCAGGCGAGCGCTAAGTTATTGCTCAACTGTAACCAATCACCATTTACAATACAGATAATTTGAATTGCTAAAAATGCAATCATACTTAACCAATAAAAGACTGACCAAATAACACTTAATCCATAATCAATAATAATAGGTACACTTGAAAATTGTTTAATCGGATGACGTAGAACGCGTAACGTCTTCGTTAGAAGTACATAAACGCCACCAGATGACCATCTATGTCTTTGTTTAATTAGTTCACCTAGCTTTTCAGGTACATCCATAAAGAAGCGAATATGCGGCGCAAAATAAGCCACCCAACCTAATGCCTGCATGTCCCAGGCAATTGCGATATCTTCTGTTGGCTGTTCAGCTTCCCAACCACCAACATCTAAAACGGCTGCTTTTCGATACATTGTATTTGCACCTGAGAAAGCAAATAAACCGCCATAAGATAATTGCGATCTCTTAATTAAGCCAATGATTGAATTTAATTCATTCTGTTGTGCTTCTGCTACAATTGTTGTTTTATTAATTGGTAACATATTCCCAGTGACAGCGCCTAAATTCTTGCCACCTTTTCTTTCAAAATATGACATATATTTCCATAAGGCATCAACTTCTGGTTTTGAATCCGCATCATTGGATAAAATAAATTCGCCTTTAGCAAATGCCAATGCAATATTGAATCCAGCTGCTTTTCCACGATTATTAATAATTGTGATCGTTCTTAAACGTGATTTGAACTCCTCTTGTAGCGTCTCCAAAATCTCACCGGTTTTATCTGTGGAACCATCATTAATTACAATAACTTCATATTTATCTAGAGGATAATTTAACTTAGTCTCTAGATGTCGAATTGTTGCTTCTATTGATTGTTCCTCATTATGAGCAGGTACAAAAATAGAAATGAATGGTTCTCCCTTCTCTAAATATTTAGGGAGCTCCTTCTTCTCCATAAATATTCTATAATAAAGGCTCGATACAATAAAGGCTAGGCCTCCAACGATTGGATACGATACAATCGTGTAAATGAGTACCTTCGTAATATCGTTTAGTACTGTTGCTGTCATATAATGACCCCCAAATAATTGTAGTTAAATAAATAGCTAAAATCCTTTACATACATTGACTTAACGCCCTTTTTAAACTATAACCTCTGTGATTTTAATAATCAAATAAAATATTCTAATACTGGATTACTTTGTCTGTCACTATTTTAAAAATTTAAAAGCTATGCTTTCTTTTTAAAAATGTTTCACATGAAACATTTTTAAGCGATTATTTTTAATTAATTTTCAATTTTATGCTAGTATCAGTATAATTATTAAATATTTATTATGGGGGATATTAATTATGAAACAATCACACTACGATACAATTATTATTGGTGCTGGACCTGGTGGTCTTTCTACTGCTTTTGATTTAAGTAAAAAGCAATCTGTTCTCATTATTGAAAATGATCTTTGGGGTGGTACTTGTCCTAATCGAGGTTGTGACCCAAAAAAAATGCTTTATTCTGCTGTTGAAACTAAACAACGCCAAGAAGCAATGCAAGGCTTCGGACTAACTGGCAGTTCTATCATTGATTGGCCTAAATTAATGGCTTTTAAATCAGCTTATACGGATAAAGTTCCAGCCAATACCCTAGCAGGTTTATCTGCAGCAAATATTAAAACTGTTCACGGATCTGCTAAGTTTATTTCAAAGTCAGAAATTAACGTTAATACTGAAACTTACACTGCCGATAATTTTGTAATTGCGACCGGTCAGTCACCTGTAGTCCCTGATATTCCAGGCAGTCATTTACTAAAAACAAGTACCGATTTTTTATCACTTGAAGAATTACCAGATAAAATAGCTTTTATTGGCGCTGGCTATGTTTCAATTGAGCTTGCTAATATAGCTGCTATTGCTGGCTCAGAAGTTCATATTATTCAACATAATAGTCAAATATTACGTGGATTTCCAATTGAATATACAACCCGTCTCATTGAGAATTTGAAAACTAATGGTGTCCATTTTCACTTTGACACTAATATTACAGAAATAACAGAAGGTCCTTTAGGCTTCCAGATGTTAGACGATAAGGGATTATCTTTAACTGTTGATTTGGCAATTTCAGCTATGGGCCGTCAACCTAACGTTAATACATTAAACCTACCTGCTACAGGTGCTGAATCAGATTCACATGGTATTATTGTGGATTCTCACTTAAAAACGAAAAATGATCGAATTTATGCCATTGGAGATATTGTTTCACGCAAACAACCTAAGTTAACACCTGTTTCAACATTTGAAGGTCATTACGTTGCAGACCAACTACTTAAAAAATCGAATAGTCCAATTGCTTACCCACCAATTCCAATGACTGTCTATGCCAGCCCACAACTATCTCAAGTTGGCATTACGATTGAACAAGCTAAAAATGAACCTGAACATTATGACATTAGAGTACAAGAGACAACTAACTGGTATTCCTTTAATCGAATTAAAGAATCTGAAGCATCTGTGACAACTATCTTTGATAAATCATCCAACTTACTTGTTGGTGCTGTCGCATACACCACAATTGCGGAAGAACTTATCAATTATCTAACACCATTAATTGCTAACAAAACATCAAAAACAGATGTTACTAAACTTATCTTAGCTTATCCGACTCCAGCAAGTGACCTAACCTATTATCTATAAAAAATACGATTAAAAAGGTATCTGCCTTTTTGTAAAAATCCCGCCATGATTATCAGATGAAATATATAATTTCATTCGACAATCATGGCGGGATTTTTTTGCCTAGAGTTAAGTACAGTGCATTTGATAAATTGACATTAATCAAGGAATTTACACTGGGAATCTATTAATAACTTTACAAGCAGATAAATCAATATACCCCATTAAATTTTATATAATTTCATCAGTCAACTCGATACGACTTAGTACATAGTACATTCTCTCAGAGATTCTATTTTTTAACTTAGTTGTTTTCTAGATTGAGCCTGAATCCATAAATTAAATAGTAAAACGATAATCAATAATATTGTCGCGATTACCATAATATTATGCAACCCTTCATACATAATCTGTCGCATTGCTGGTAATAATTTTTCAGGAAGACTTGAAACACGCTTCGAATCACTTAGCTTGTTTAACATCTCCATCGTAATTTTACCATGAGACTGATTAACTCCTTTTAACAACGCACTGTTAAGGATAACCCCATAAATTGATGACATAAATGTTTGGCTTAAAATACGTAATAAGTAGGCAAATGAAGTTGCGATTGGGACATCTCGACCCTCCGCATCCTCTTGAACACTCAGTTGTAGGACATTAAAACACATTCCTAAACCGAACCCTTCAAAAGCACCCATTAGTAATAAATACCAGAATGGGACTGTCACACCTACAACTAACATCCCAGCAAACGAAATAATAAAGCTAATGGTTCCGATTGTAATAATCCGGTATTTCCCCAATCGAGGAATCATTGATGGACCGGACAACGAACCAAATAAATTAGTCATTGCACCAGGAATTTGTGTTGCCCCACCAATCAATGCACTCATTCCAAGTATTCCTTGTGCCCACATTGGAATATAGATGTTAAATGAGATAAATGCTCCCCATAAAAAGGCAAATATGATAAAATCAACAATCAGTTTCTTATTTTTAAATAATCGATTGGGAATAATCGGATCAACGGCCCTATCCTCAACTCTATACAAAATACCGAGTAAGATAATTCCAGCAATAATTAACCCAACGACTAAATTAATTGACCCAACACCAATCATTTGAATACCTGTTAATAAGGTCACTAAGCTGACAATCATCATTCCAGCACCCAAGTAATCGATATTCCCCTTTTGACGTTTTTTAACTTCTTCTTTGAAGAAAAATTGGATTGAAATAATTGATATTAATGCTATTGGTACATTGATATAGAAGACCCAATGCCAACTAAACGTATCAACGATCCAGCCACCAACTAAAGGTCCAATAATTGATGCAATACTGTAACTAGCTGTTGCATAACCAATAACTTGTGAGCGTTTCTTAATATTTTTATAAATATCAGCATAAATAATAAACGGAATTGTATTCATCCCACCTGCACCAATACCCATAACTACTCTAGCAACTAAGAAAAAGACAATATTACTTGATGTTGCTTGAAAAACCGCACCGATTGCAAATAAAAAAGTTGCTAACTGATATGCACCACGGTTACCAATTCGTTCGCCTAATTTACTCCAAAGAGGTGTGGCAACTGCCATCCCCAACAAGAAAACTGCAACAATCCATCCCATATATTGGATACCATGCAAATCACTGACGATTGATGGTAATGCAGTATTAATAATCGTTCCATCAAGACCTGCCATTGCGTTAGATAACAGCAATGCAATAGTCACGATGATTAAATTCTTTTTATTCATAAATTCTCCCTCTTATACGACTAAATTTAAAATTACTTATTTTTATCATCCACCTTTAAGCAAGCTCTAGGTCAAGGGAAAATATGAAAATCTACTGATATCCTAAAATTACGTTACTTAAAGTATTGAAAGGTCCTTATTTATGATAGGGGCTCCCTGCATTAATCATAAATCCACGGTAAACTTGTTCAGTCAAAATCATCCGCATTAATTGATGCGGTAAGGTAAATTTACCAAACGAGATTTGTGTGTCGGCGCGTCTTAAAACGTCCTCGCTTAGTCCTAATGACCCCCCAATAACGAAGGTTATGTCTGAATGCCCATAAGTTCCAAGATCAGCAATCTCTTTAGCAAAATCTTCCGACGTACGTTCCTTACCTAAAATGGCTAAAGCATAAACATACTCTTTTTCTTTAATCTTACTAAGGATACGTTCGCCCTCTTTACCTTTAACATCAATCATTTCTGCTGAACTTAATTTTTCCGGTGCCTTTTCATCATTTACTTCAATAATTTCAAATTTACAAAACTTACTTAACCGTTTTGCATACTCTTCAATTCCTTGTTTGAGATATTTTTCTTTTAATTTACCTACACCAATAATCTTAATGTTCATAATTTCCACCTTTTTCACAAGTTATACACAAAGTTACGCACATATCCACAATTTGGACCACAACATATTGCGGGGAATATGTGTTCGTCACTACATTTATTTGTTGCCCATTTGTCAACACCATATTAGTTATGCACAGATTTTGCGTTATTTATCATTCCTTAATTATACGCTTTACACATTGGTATAACAGTCTTTTTTTATTTTAAAATATCAAATAAATAAAAGTTAGTCACAGGCCATTCAATTAATTGTGCATAACTATTTTGTTTAGAAAGTCCCTTCATACTGCCCTTTCCCTCTGTTACTCACACCCACCTTAATATCTATCCACTTAGTTATACACAATATCTATTTAAAATAAAAAAATAATCGTAAATTAAGTTATTTACGATTATTTCATATTTGTTTATTGAGCTGATGATGCTGATTTACTTGTTGAGCTTGTTCCTGTATTTGCATCTGTTGCTTCTAAGGTTAATTTGATATTAGCCTGTTTCAACTTACCATCATGATAGAATTCAACAGCCACTGTATCACCAATTTTATGTTCATATAAAACTTCTCGTAAGCTTGAGATATCAGTAACTTTCTTATCACCTAGCTTAACGATAACATCATATTTACCTATACCAGCATTTTTAGCAGGTGAATCACTATTTATTTTAACAGCAACAATCCCTGAAGAAACACTTTTTGGTAATTTTAAGACACTCTTTTGATCACTTGCTGAGACGTAATCTAAATCGATTAATGAAATACCAATTGCAGGACGTTTAACTTTTCCATTATCAACTAATTGATTAATGATTGATACAACCTCATTACTTGGAATAGCAAATCCCATTCCTTCGACAGAAGTTGATGATGAACTAGAACTAGTAGAGCCTGTTGCTGTACTTGCTAGTTTCATCGAATTAATACCGATAACTTGGCCAGAAGTATTAATTAAAGCCCCACCTGAGTTTCCAGGATTAATGGCAGCGTCAGTTTGAATAACTGTTGCTTGGCCCGTTTTAACACCCGAATCATTGGTAACATCAATCGTACGTTTCTTAGCTGATATGATTCCTTGCGTTAATGATGTCGCATAATCAGATCCAAGTGGAGAACCGATAGCCAATGCTGTTTCACCAACAGTGATACTATCAGAATCACCAAATGTGGCGATTTGAGTCACATCTTTAGCTGATATTTTTAAAACAGCTAAATCAGTAATTGAATCTTTACCAACAATTTTGGCACTTAATTTTTTACCATTACTCAATAAAACTTCAACTTTACTTGCACCAGAGATAACATGATTATTAGTTACGACATAAGCACTACCATCTGATTTTTTATAAATGACACCAGAACCTTCACTTGATGCTGTTTCTGTTGTCGCAGAGGAATCGCCTGCTGCACCAAACATATCCGTTAAGCTGTTACTTGAACCACTTGACTTTGTATATGAAATAACTGAAACAACCGCATTTTTAACTTTAGCAAATGCTTTTGATGATTCATTACTTGATTTAACACTTACATTTGTTACTTTAGTTGTACCTGATTTATTTGAGGATGTTGTAACTGCGCCATTATCACTATCATTATTTTGGTAAAATGTATATCCACCAAATGCAATTCCGCCACCAACTAATCCTGCAATAAGCGCTGTAACAACTGTTTTACCTAAGCCTGTTCTATTTTCATTTGACATTTTTATATACGCGACACATTTGTCGCTGCCCCCTTAAACGTAATCTTTTACTCTTTTAAGAATAACGGTTAATTGTGAACTATTTATGAATAAATTTTGAAAAAATTGTTCTTATAAAACAACCAGCTTTGTAGCATTTTCCGGATCTGTATCGAAAATGTTAAAATCACCACCAACTGCTAAATCATGTTCTTTCATCGTTGATTCAACCGTTAGATGGGCTAATTCTTTCATATTATTATCCTTACTAAGATGGCCTAAAAAAATTCGTTTTGTCCGATTACCCATAACATTCATAAGTGCATCAGCACCATCCTCATTTGATAAATGACCTTTATCACCTAAAATGCGCTGTTTTAATGACCATGGATAGCCGCCCATCCGTAACATTTCAATATCATGGTTACACTCAAACAAGTAAGCATCTGCATCGGAAATTGTCCCTTGAACGTTCTCTGAGACATAACCTGTATCCGTTAAAATAACAAATGACTTATTGTTATGATGAAATTGGTAGAATTGCGGTGCCGCTGCATCATGAGAGACACCAAAACTCTCAACATCTAAGTCGTCGAATGTAATTACTTTCCCCATCTCAAAAATTTGCTTCTTCTCAACGGGAATTTTACCAATCGTATGAGCCATGGCTTCCCATGTTAATTCATTTGCATAAACGTTCATGTCATACTTACGGGCTAAAATACCAGCAGCCTTTGCATGATCCGTATGTTCATGTGTTACAAATAACGTGTCGACATCGTTAATATCTCGACCAATATCTGTCATTAGGCTCGCAATTTTTTTACCACTTAAACCAGCATCTACAAGGACCTTGTGCTTAGGCGTTTCAATATACGTGACATTTCCCGCACTACCGCTTGCAAGAACACTAATCTTCATATCGTCTGTTCCTTCATCCATTACTTGCCTGCGCCTCTATCCTTTTAATCTTCATTTAATTTAAAATATCAGTGCTATCCTTCATAATCGCTCCTGAAAATGAATTAACTTGCTTGTATTGTGTCACACCATTACTTGGATTCTTAACAGCTACTATCCAAACTGGAATATAGACGCTATATTTTTTATCCAAACTGAGCAACTCAGCATATCCTAACTTAGACCATTTAACCTTACTTTTACTTGCAAATTGATTATATTGATACAATATCAGTATTGCTTGTTGTTGACTAATAATTGACTCATTTTCACGTAATTTTTCTGTATTTGCCATATACGTTTGTGAATAGCCACTAATTTTATTATTTTGAATTGTAAATTTAATTAGTCCAACATTTGAGTAAACCATTTTATCGTAAACAACCTGCGAATACACGACACTTGTCTCTGTTGAAAGACTACTGTTATAGCGATAATTATCTCCATGTAGAATTAAAGTATTATCACTCATAATTGTCTTATCAATTGTTTTATTTGGACTTTCACTATCTGTGATATTAATTGGTGTCCCAAAAATACTAGATAATTTATTGTCTTTATATGTTGTAACTTGGGATTGCAGCTGTTTAGCATCATTCTTTAATACATCAGATGCTTTATTAGACATATATACACCAGTCTCTTTTTTATTTGAGATACTGCCGTATTTAATGTCATCTTCTCGCATCTCTTTAAGCGTTGTACCGGTTTTTGTTGTCCCAGGTGATGATCGACTCGAAATTTCAATTTGTTGATTTTGTCGTAATGAGGTGAATAAAAAGATATTTAAACCAAGAAAAACAATAATAAAAATAATTTGAATTCGTCTAAAATCCAATTAATTCACCTCCCTAATCTGTTTGTAGTAATTCAGTATAACTTTTCCATTTATCTTGATATCGGATATACCAAGTGGGTTCTAGGTTGACTACCAAATCTGAATCAGAACTTGATACCCAACGATAACCTAATTGAATATCTGAAATATCCGCATCTTTATACCCTGCCGTAACCAAGCTACTTAACACTTCTTCTGTACTTGGTAACGTAACATCTGCTTTTCCAGATGGAACAGCAATTTGTAACGTCAATAATGAAAAATCAATTTTATTTCCACCATTATCTAGTCGCTCAACTTCAATCACACCGTGTTTGGTTTGATTAAAAATCGGAAATCCTTCAATATAACTTCTGAATGTTGTTGTCATAGACTTACCATTAAATTGGTAGAAGTGAATATTATCTAATCCGATACCTGTATTTTTAATACTCGTATAACTTTCAGTTAAAGCATTACCACGACTCGTTTTTTGTTTCGCATCTGAATTTTCATCATCTTCATATGAAACCAAATTTGTCGTATTTTGAACCGTTAATTGTCGATCAGAACCATCATAGTAAGTTATTGTCTTTTTACTTTCTTTAACGTTGACCGATGAACCATCTTTTTGTCCTAATAGATTAGCAACATACTTACTAGCCGTTTGCTTATCCACTAAATACCTAAAACGAGCTATATTAAAATCTTGATTATAATACATAAAAATATCATTATTATGCAGTTTAAATGTAACTGATAATTTCGATAACGTTTCATTTTGTACAACATCATCAATTGTTTTACCTTTATTATAGGCATCATTTAACGAAATCTCATAAATTTTTTTATCCTTGTCACTCAACAGATAAATACTTTTCTTATTATCACGCGGAATAAGAACACGGTTAATAAGTCGTGTTTTATAATTTTGATTTTGCTGATTAAATACTTGATTAAATAACCCAACCGTAATTTCATCTGAGTAACTAAGAACCAATTGATTTTTTGCATTTAAAAACGTTAAATAATCATTTTTATTTTTAATCGGAACTTCTGATATAGACGTTTCTTTCCAAGTACGTATCTTTTTTTGAATATTTGAAATGATATTAATTTTTTCACTATATAAAACATTTTGTTGCTGATTATCATTATAAATAACAGACGTTGGTGCATATACTTCGCTCAATTTAGTACTCTTTGTTAACTCTGTCTGCGTTGAATTTGTAGCTTTCGTCGATTCACTTTTACCATTCCATGTCGGATTTGTCCAAATGACCCATGATAAACCGATACTTGTCATAATTAATAAAAATAATAGTGTTGGTAAAATAAATCTATTCAATTTCATCCCACAGGTCCTCCTCATATGATTCATAAGGCAATGAAATATAGAATGTTGAACCCTTGCCTTCCGAGCTATCTAACCAAATTTTACCTTTATGCATTTCGACAACCTCTTTTGAGATAGCTAGGCCTAATCCAGTTCCACCTTGAGCTCTCGATCTAGCTTTATCCACACGGAAAAAGCGATCAAAAATATGCGCTAAATCTTTTTTAGGTACACCAAGGCCCTCATCAGAGATACTCAAAATAACGTGCTTATGTGTCTCCAATAAACGACAAGTTATTTCTCCACCATCAGGTGAATATTTAATGGCATTATTCATAATATTATCAATGACTTGCACAATTTTATCAGTATCTAATTCAACCCATAAATCACGTTTAGTAAAATCACGTTTAATCGAATACTTTTTGCCTGACCCATCGTCAGCATTAATCATCATATCGAATCTATCCAGAACATAACTATACAGTTCATTCAAGTTAACTAATTCAAGTTCTAACTTAGATGTTCCTGAATCCATTCGTGACAAATTTAGTAAGTCATTAATCATACGCATCATACGTTCTGTTTCATTCTGTGTAACTTTCAAGAAACCTGGTGCAACTTCTGGATCTTTCCATGCACCATCGTTTAATGCCTCAATATAACTCTTCATACTCGTCAAAGGCGTTCTTAATTCATGAGAAACATTAGAAACAAAGCTTTCACGTTCACGTTCTATCTTTTGTTGTTCTGTGACATCATGAAGTACACAGACAAGACCACTAATAAAGCCAGATTCTCTTTGTATTAATGAAAAATAAGCATTCAAAATTTGTTCATGTTCTACATCAGATAAATCAATCATAATTTCATCTTGATTTTCTAACAAATCACGTAAAGTATACTGACTACGTAAATCAAGAATATCCAAAATTGATACTCCTATTGAGTCATTTTCATTTTGATCTAATAAGGTAGAGGCCGCTTCATTCATAATGATAATATTTCCGCGACGATCCGTCGCAATTACACCATCTGTCATGTGCGATAGAACACTATCTAAACGACGACGTTCAGCTTCAGATGATTCTTGTGCCTCTTCAACACGAACAGATAAGTTATTAACCGCATCTGCTAATTGTCCTAGTTCATCATTAGAATAGACACGAACTTTTCCGGAGTAATCTCCGCGAGAAATTCGAATCGTTTGCTTTTTCATCTCATCAATCGGACGAGTTATTGCCCGGGAAATAACTATCGTTATCAAAAGGACTAAAACAGCTGCAAAAAATGACGCGGTCACGAAAATAACCGTGATATCGTTAATATTTGAGTATAAGCTTTCCAGATTGGCCTTAACGTATGTAACCCCAACTGTCGTTGTTACATTTCCTGCTGTACTAACTAGTGGCACAATTGAAACATAGTAGCGCTTATCGCTAGATTCATCATAAATCTTCTTTTCAAATGTTTTAGGTGTATATAACACTTGCTTAATTGTTGCATCTGTCGTTTTTTGTCCCACAACAGTTTGATTATTAAAATCACTACTCCCGCGAATTGTGCCCTTACTATCAATCACTCGAATTTCTGTGATACTTGAATTACTAACATCTTCCAATATTTTTTTGATATCTCTATCACCAGCAGCTGTATCTGTTTTTGCTAAATCCTTCGTAATCGAATTAGTAACATATATAGGTAACTGGACTTGTTGCTTAAAGGTATCTAAGTTTTGCTGTTCTAATTGCCTAACAAAATAAGCCCCGACAATTTCCAACGTTATTAAAATTAATAACGCAAAAATGAGGGCTATTTTAAATTGAATAGATTTAAAAAAACGAATTTTTTGATTCATTTTCATCGTTATTCCCCTACTCTATTCTAAATCTGGATTTTTCATATAGTATCCAACACCACGACGTGTTACCAACCACTCTGGATGGCTTGGATTATCTTCAACTTTTTCTCTTAAACGACGCATTGTAACATCAACCGTTCTGACATCACCGAAGTAATCATAACCCCATACCGTCTGTAGTAAATGTTCTCTAGTCATAACTTGTCCTAGATGTTGTGCTAAATAATGTAATAATTCAAATTCACGATGTGTTAATTCAATTTTTTCATCATATTTTGAAACCATATATGCTTCAGGATGAATGGTTAATTGTCCAACTTGTATTTCACTATTTTGTGGTTGTTCTTCTGTTTGAACACTCTCAATTGTTTTTTGTCTTCTTAAATTAGCTTTAACTCTGGCCACTAGTTCACGGTTAGAGAAAGGTTTTGTTACATAATCATCTGCACCTAATTCTAGACCTAAGACCTTATCGATTTCTCCATCTTTAGCTGTAACCATAATGATTGGCATATCGTAAGTTTTTCTAACTTGACGAGCAACTTCTAAACCATCCACTTTTGGTAACATTAAATCTAATAAAATTAAATCCGGTTCAACTTCTTTAACTTTTTCTAAGGCTTCTTCACCATCGTAAGCTGTATAAACGTCGTATCCTTCTTTAGTTAAATTAAATTTAACGATATCAGAAATTGGTTTTTCATCGTCGACAACTAATATTTTTTTCATATGTGGATCCTCCTTATAGGAAGCTGTAAAATTAAATCTAGATACAACTTCTTAACCCTCCATTATTATAGCCTATTCAATCATCATTGCCAAACACAGTGATTAAATTTACCCAAATCCTTTTTCGAAAAGTTATTGTCTTTTATTAGTATATATGATAATATATTTAACGTTGATGAATTATTATTAATGGTTTGGGTGGTTAGCTCAGTTGGTAGAGCAACGGACTCTTAATCCGTGGGTCTAGGGTTCGAGCCCCTAACCACCCATGGGTGCCAAACCCAACATATCGCAAGATATGTTGAAGCATCTAGCTGCGGCTAGGTGCTTTTTTTGTGTTCTCATTTACTTATTGATGTTTCACGTGAAACAAAAAAAGAGAAACCCTATCGGATTTCTCTTAACTAGATTTAAATCTTATTATTTGTTCAACGCTATTTAACCCGGTCATCATCTTTATTTACTACCTGAGAGGTCGTTTTTTTAACGGCATCTACCCCATCTGTTGTTTTTTCTTTAATAGTACTACCTGCATCAGATACACGATCTTGTAAACTTGTTTGTGAATCATCAAATTCTTTTGGTGTTTGAATGTCTACTACTTCAACATTCAACTCAATTAAAGCTAAATCTGTTGTTTCCTTTACTTGTTTATTAATAACTTCCGTTAACTGTTTATAAATATCATGTGCATTGTGCCCATATGCCATAATAATATTTAAATCAACCGCAACTTGTTCCTTGCCAACCTCAACGCCGATGCCATCTGTTGGATTATCACTATTTACAAGTTTATTTTTAATATTTGCGACAAATCCACCATCCACACCCAAGAGACCAGATACATTTTCAATTGCATAACCGACTATTTTTTGAATAACCTTGTCATCAAATGTCAATGTCCCCTTTGGTTCAGTCTTTGTTCCCTGCGTATTTGTTTTTTCTGTAGTCATAATTAAGACTCCTTTCGATTTTTAAAATAATCAATTTTTCCGCGTGAAAATTTTTGAAATAAATGACAGATCAATATCATATTCTTTAAATAGATAACCAATCCATCCTGCTAACAGTGTCACAATCATAATGATAATCGTCTTCCAAAATCCTACAGTTACAAGTAACGAGGATATGATAAATCCTAGAGCACTACCAACTCCAATATTAATTGACATTTTATCTTTCATTTATGCACACTCCCTCTTAAACTACCCGTGTAACTTTACGTTTTGAATTTGATTTTTTACTTACCTTAATATCTACTTTGATAGGAATATGACTAGATCCAGCTAATAGATCATTGAGATTCTCAGTTAATTCACTCGTAATACGAGGTAATTGTCCAACTGTAGACTGTTGGTAAACTGAATCTGCAACAATATGGATCTTTCGCTGACGTCGTGTATTCTTCAACGTAACTTTAATATTAGATAAGTCTTCACTAGACAACTTTGTCTTGATAAATTGGCTAATACCCTGGTTACTTAAAGCAAGTCTTCCTTCTTTAGTTTGCTTCAAAGGAATATCTGGTAGTTGCGCAGGCCACAAAAGTATTAACAAAAATATGAAGACTGTTAATAGCAATAACACAATCCCATAATAGAAGATAAAATCGTTACTCTGAAAATTTGTACTAACGTTAAAATGTTCAAGCATTTTAGTTATTTTCTCAATTATTTCTGGCCAAATCAGCAAGCTAAGCCCAATCAAGTATCCGAGGCTGACTATACTCAGAATAATTTTTTTACTCTTCTTCATAAACATACCTCTCTCTTGACTTGATTTACTTCCTTGCTTTTATACCAAATATAGCTGAAACAATTAAAACTAAAATTATCGCACCAATGATAGAAGGGATAATTGCCATTCCTGCCAAGCTAGGTCCCCAATGACCAAGGACACTTTGACCAAGAGCTGACCCAACTAGTCCAGCGATGATGTTACTTATCCATCCCATCGACTCACCGCGATTAGTAATCGCCCCTGCAACAGCACCAATAATAGCACCTACAATTAATGACCAAATCATAATATGTTCCTCCTTTGTTTATATTAAATAGTTATTTATTATATTAACTATTCGTTATATGTAATATACCATTATTTGAAATCGCTTGCAAATGAAACGATTTTATTACGCTCAATCTATGAAACTTAATGAATCTCTTTCCCAGGTACTTAAACTTATATACACCAAAAAATAAAGATAAATAACTATCTTTGTTTTCCTCGTTGCTTAATTAATCACATAAAGTTAAACAAAATAAGATCTATGAATATCTGAGTGAATAAGATGAACTGATAGGTACTATACTCACAAGATAAGCCTATTATTTATCTAACTTCGGCTAATAAAAAGAAATAAAAAAAACTCGCACTGCTTATTGTAAGCAGTGCGAGAACCCAATGAAATTACTATTTCTTTTTACGTTTGTCCATAACTTCATCTATTTTTTCTGCAACATCATCTTTGACATCTTCTAATTTATCTTTCGCTTTACCAAGGAAACCTTCCGCTTTACCTTTAACTTCTTCTTGCTTGTCTCCTGTCAATTTACCTTTAGTTTCTGTTACTTTACCCTTAATTTGATCTTTCTTTGCATCTAATCTATCTTCATTTGTCATCATGTTTCCTCCTCATAATATATTTGTCTACATACCGATAGTAACATCCAAAGAAAGCGTATGCAACATATTCGACTTATCAAATATATAAGTTATATAAATTTTTAAGCTCTAATTAATTAAGGTTATTTATCTACTTAGTTATTGATTAAATAAAAAAAAATCAAAGTATTAACTTTGACTTTTCTCACATTACTATCAACCTATTACTTATTTATGCCCAAACATCATCTAAAACATTTGTTTGATCACGATCGGGTCCAACTGAGAATGTTGAAATTTTAACATCAACGATTTCTTCAATACGTCTAATATAATTTCTAGCATTTTCAGGTAATTCTGCAAGAGTTTTCATTTGAGTAATATCTTCAGTCCAACCAGGTAATGTTTCATATACTGGTTTACATTGAGATAATTCTTTAAAACTAGCTGGATAACGATGAATAATTTCACCATTTAATTCGTATGCTGTACAAATTTTAACTTCTTTTAATCCAGTTAAAACATCAATACTGTTTAAACATAAGTTAGTCAATCCTGAAACACGTTTGGAATGATTCATAACAACACTATCAAACCAGCCAATACGACGTGGACGTTTTGTTGTTACACCATATTCATGTCCAACTTCACGGATAGTATCACCGATTTCATCTAATAGTTCAGTTGGAAAAGGACCATCCCCTACACGTGATGTATAGGCTTTGCAGACACCAACAACTGTATTTATTTGAGCAGGTCCAACACCAACACCGACTGTTGCGCCACCTGCAATTGGATTTGAAGAAGTTACAAATGGGTACGTTCCATGATCAATATCTAACATAACACCTTGTGCACCTTCAAATAAGACTTTCTTACCAGAATCTAGTGCATCATTAATAATAACTGACGTGTCCATTACGTATCGTTTCAAACGTTGGCCATAGGCAAAATATTCTTCAAAAATATCATCAAATTCAAGTGGTTCATGATCATATAATTTTGTAAATTCACGATTTTTTTGTTCTAAATTATTTTTTAATTTTGCTGAGAAAGTTTCTTTTTCCATTAAATCAGCAATTCTAATACCAATTCTAGCAGCTTTATCCATATAAGCTGGTCCAATACCTTTATTAGTCGTCCCAATCTTATCTTCTTTTTTAGCAGCTTCTTGTAAGCCATCAAGTAGAATATGGTATGGCAAAATAACATGAGCGCGGTCAGAAATACGTAAATTATCTCCTTTAACGCCGAGTTTTTGTAGATAATCAAGTTCTTCACATAAAGCTTTAGGATTCACAACAACCCCATTACCAATGATACTTAATTTATCTTGAAAGAAAATACCTGATGGAATCAAATGTAATTTGTAAGTGTTGCCTTCAAATACAATTGTGTGTCCGGCGTTATCGCCACCTTGATACCGTGCAATAACATCGGCATTTTGACTTAAGAAATCTGTAATTTTACCTTTTCCTTCATCGCCCCATTGGCTACCTACTACAACTACTGATGACATATTTTCATCCACCTCATAATTTATATTTTAAATTCATAAATACAATCCTAGAATATTATAGCAATAAAGCAGTTCAAATACAACTAAAATACGAACGTTTGTATTTTATATAAACATTTATCAACTATATAACGAACGTTTCTCTTTTTATTCAAAAAAAATATCCCACTAAGGAATATTTTCTAGCCTTCTGGTCTATAGGCAAGTGACGAGAATTTATTATATGATTTAACAAATAATAATTTAACTGTACCTCGTTCGCCACCACGGTTTTTTTCAATAATAACTTCAACTTCACCAACATTTTGGTCATCTTCATCCCTTGGATCAGGTAGATTCCCGTCTTCATCTTCATCAGTATCGCGTTCATAATAATCATCTCGATACAAAAATGCAACAATATCTGCATCTTGTTCAATAGAACCAGATTCACGAATATCTGATAACACTGGTCGTTTATCTTGGCGTTGTTCAACACCACGGGATAATTGAGACAATGCAATAACTGGAACACTTAATTCTTTCGCTAATTTCTTCATTTGACGAGAAATTTCTGAGACTTCTTGTTGTCGACTTTCGCGTCCTGAACCTTCAATCAACTGTAAATAATCAACAACGATTAACCCTAGTCCACCTTTTTCCTTCGCTAATCGACGGCATTTTGCCCGAATTTCAGCCATCTTTGACCCAGCAGTGTCATCAATAAAGATATTAGCCTTTGATAATGAATTCATTGCCACAATCAAATTTGACCATTCTGATTCGTCTAATTGTCCCGTTCGTAAGTGATTCGCATTAATACTACCTTCAGCACATAACATACGACTAACTAATGATTCTGCTGACATTTCTAAACTAAAAATAGCGACAGTTTCATCAGTTTTAGTTGCTACGTTTTGAGCAATATTCAACGCAAAAGCTGTTTTACCAACAGCCGGACGAGCAGCTAAAATGATTAACTCATCTGGATGTAACCCGGCAGTCATTTTATCCAACTCTGGATAACCTGTCGACAATCCAGTAATTGTATCGCCTTCTTTAGCTAACTTTTCAATATTTGTAAATGTACTTTTTAATACATCAGCGATAGCTTGAAAACCACTACTATTTCTTTTTTCAGATACGCTCATAATTTCACGTTCAGCATTATCTAAAAGCGTTGCAACATCATCATCTTGTGATAAACCCTTAGTTGCAATAGATGTCGCTGTCGCAATTAAGCGTCGAATCATTGATTTTTCTTCAACAATTTTAGCATAATACTGAACGTTCGCAGCCGTTGGTACAGAGCCAGCTAATTCAACAATATAGCTAACACCGCCAATATCATCCATTTGATTTTTAGAAGTTAAATTATCTTGAATCGTAACAATATCAATAGCTTCATCTTTATCATTCAGATCCACCATAGCCGCAAATATCAATTGATGGCGACGTTGATAGAAGTCTTCGGGCTCCAAGTATTCCATTGCCTCAACAAGAGCATCACTCTTTAAAAAGACAGCGCCCAAAACGGCTTGTTCCGCTTCAATATTCTGTGGTGGCGTTTGGTCTGTTAATAGTTCATTATTCATTTTATCGTGTTCTCCTTACTTCTAAAATCAAGAAAAAAGCTGGACAAAATCAAATTTTGCCAGCTTTTCAAATAAATACTACTTTAGTTATTAGCCGAAACATGAACACGAATCATTGCTGTTACATCAACATGTAACTTAACAGGTACATTCGTGAATCCTAAGGCACGAATTGGTTCTGGTAGTTCAACTTTACGTTTGTCGATTTTAATTCCGTATTGTTTTTCCATAGCTTGTACAATTTGCTTGCTAGGAATTGAGCCAAATAAACGGCCATCTTCGCCCGCTTTAGCTGTTAATTCAACAACTGTCTTATCATCTTCTAAAACGATTTTTTCATCTTTAGCTTCTTTTAAAATTTCTTCAGCTTTTTTTTCTTCAGCTTTTTGTTGTCCCTTTAAAGAACTCATTGCTGAATTTGTAGCTAATTTTGCTTTACCATTTTTAATTAAAAAATTTTGAGCATAGCCGCTTGGTACTTCTTTAATTTCTCCACGTTTACCTTTTCCGCGAACATCTTCTAAAAATATAACTTTCATAATCAACTACTCCTTAATTTCATCTTTTTTTGTCGTTAAAATATTAACTAATTGTTCTGCAGCTTCACTTACACTCACACCAGTTAACTGAGTCGCAGCATTTGATAAGTGACCGCCGCCGCCCATTTGTTCCATAACAACTTGAACATTAGTCGTCCCTGTACTTCTAGCAGAGATACTAACACGATTTTCTGATCGTTTTGTGACAACAAATGACGCTGATACACTTGAAATAGATAATAATGAATCTGCTGCCTGTGCTGCTGTAACTGGGTCATAAATCGTATCATCTTCACCCACACATAATGCTAAATCAGTATTAATGAACTCTACTTTATCAATTAAATGATTACGCTTCAAGTAACTATCAACATTTTCTTTCATAAAGTTTTGAACCATTGTTGAATCAGCCCCAACGGACCTTAAATAACTGGCTGCATCAAATGTTCGTGTACCCGTCCTTAATGAAAACGACTTCGTATCAATAATAATTCCCGTTAACATCGCAGTTGCTTCAATTTTATTAATTGGTTCACTATCTTTTGATTGATATTCAAACATTTCAGTAATCAGTTCACAGGTTGATGATGCATAAGGTTCAATATAAACTAACATTGGATTTTCAGGGAATTCTTCTCCACGACGATGATGATCAATAACCATCAGACGATTTTTAAGTTTTTCATACAATTCAGGACTACCAGAAATAGAGGGTTTAGAATGATCAACCATCACCAGTAAACTCTGTTCTGTTGCTTTTTCTACTGCTTCTTCAGGTGTAATAATATTATATTTGATATCAGGATATTGATCTAACTCTTCCATCAATCGTTGTACATCTGAATGAATAGCGGTTTGATCTAAAACAATCCAACATTTCATATTATTCATCAAAGCGATTCGTCTAATGCCCAAACAAGCTCCTACAGAGTCCATATCTGGGCTCTGATGTCCCATAACGAAGACTTGGTCCATTGGTTTCATTATTTCTTGTAACGCTTGAGAAATCATTCTAGCACGAACCCGAGTCCGTTTTTCCATCGGATTAGTTTTACCACCATAAAATCTTGCTTGCTCTTCAGGTGATTTAACGACAACTTGATCCCCACCTCGACCTAAAGCAAGATCTAAAT
The DNA here is from genome assembly GCF_056782235.1 of Dellaglioa sp. CoH-55-MRSF-7. The sequence continues at coordinate 329,221 of NZ_JBXAYI010000001.1, read as the reverse complement.
TGCTTTGAGCTAATTTTGCAAGTGAATTCAAATCGCCATCGCCATAGGCAATTCCCATGCTCAATGTGAGCGGAAAGTTTTGTTTGGATGTCCGATCGCGAATTCGATCTAAAATTTTAAATTTTTCTTCTTCAATTTGTTGTAAAGAATGGGCATGAACTAAAATAAAAAATCGATCTGAATCCGTTCTTTTTAAATACATCCCATAACGACGCGCCCAATTAGATAACTCATTTGTGACAAAGTTACTTAAATTAGAAACATTCTTATCTGACATAGATTGCGTTACTTCATCATAATTATCTAAGAACACTTGACCGATAACAACGCGCTCTGCTTCAAATTCTTTTTCAATTGATGAATAACGCGTAATATCCATCAGGTAAGCAACATGAATATCATTTTGTATGATCATTTCAAAATCTTTTTCATGCCATGTTACTTTCACCAAGCCTTTAGTCTCAGCGTTATCTGTAATAATCGTCGATAACGATTCATCGACGCTCTCTATTTTCTTACCTAAAATATCATTTTTTTCAAAATAAGGTTGTAAGTATGGATTAACCCACTCAATCTCATTTTGTTCGTTAAAAATCAAAATACCAATTGGCATTTTGATAAGCGCTTCTTGTTCACTACGTTTAATACGATATGATAATTCCGATATATATTCATTAGTATTTGCCGTAATTTGGGACATAATATACATACTTGCGCTGGTAGCACCCAACGCAATAATTAACAATATAAGTCCTAAAAATAAATTAACTGTAAAAGACAGAACAACACTAAATAAAGACATAATTACGATAAAAATCGCAATCCATCTTAAGCGTTCATTCTTCAAAAAACTGGGAAGTTTCTCGTTTGAAAGGAACTTTTTCATAGTATCTCCTCATCTGTAAATCCTAGATGTTATCTATTTTATCACATTCCCCATTTACCTGCACAAATCTTGCTGATAGTACAAAAAAAGGGAAGACTATTTGCATAGTCTTCCCTAGATATTACTATTCTTCTGAAACGAATGGTAATAAGCCCATAATACGTGAGCGTTTAATTGCAATTGTTAAACTGCGTTGGTTTTTAGCGCTTGTTCCCGTAACACGACGAGGTAAAATCTTACCACGTTCTGAAATGAAACGTTTTAACAAGTCTGTATCTTTATAATCGATATAATCGATGTGGTTAGCTGCGATGAAGTCAACTTTACGTCGACGACGTGCGCCACCGCCACCACCTCTACGTTGTTGTTGTTGTGCCATGTGAGTTTCCTCCTCTAATTAGAATGGTAGGTCGTCATCAGAAATATCAATTTGTTGGCCATTATTTGCAAATGGATCAACTGTTGCTGAATCATTAGATTGCGTTGTGTTTGAATTATTATTCGAACTTGCGCCACCAAATGGGTTAGCATTGTTATTTGATGATGAACTTGATTGAGGAGCGCTGCTTTGATTATTAGCGTTACCTTGTTGTTGGCTTGATTGAGATTTTGATTCAAGCAACGAAAAGTTTTCTACGACAACTTCAGTAACATACACGCGAGTTCCTTGTTGATTATCATATGAACGCGTTTGAATTCGTCCATCGACACCAATTAAAGAACCTTTATGCGTAAAGTTAGCGAAGTTCTCGGCTGCTTTTCGCCAGATAACACAGTTAATAAAATCGGCTTCACGTTCGCCAGAAGCGTTCGTGAATTGTCGATTAACTGCAACTGTAAAAGTTGCAACTGCAGCACCACTAGCTGTGTAGCGTAAATCAGGGTCTCTTGTTAAACGTCCGACAAGTACTGTTCTATTAATCATAATGTATTGCTCCTCTCCGTTATTTTATTAAAATGAATTATTTTTCATCTCTGTTAATGATCATATGACGCAAGATTCCTTCATTAATCTTTGAAAGACGATCAAATTCGTTAATTGCGATATCGTCATCGGCTGTAGCATTAATGATATGGTAGATACCTTCATTATAACCGCTGATTTCGTATGCAAGACGACGTTTTGACCAGTCTTTTGAAGTAACGATTTCTGCACCATTACTTGTTAAAATACCATCGAAACGTTCGATCAAAGCTGCTTTAGCTGCTTCATCAAGATCGGTACGGATGATATAAGTAATTTCATATTTACTCATGACTGTTTACACCTCCTTATGGACTTTAGGTCCTTACCTCGTGGCAAGAACAAGGAAAGTTATCTATTTAATGCCATAGACACTTACGAACTAAAATTATATCACTGCCATTCACTTAAAGCAAGAAAATCCTAATTAACTACACACTTATTAAGTACGCCGTTAATTAGGATTTTATTTTATTTTTTTAATTTAGTTTATTCTAAGTCATTTGTTTCACTTTCAACGTCTGATACAACTGCATCTAAAATAGTAGTTGTTTCTTCAGGAGTAGCTTCAACTTTTGCCATTGTTGCAACTTTAGCATTCTCATCAATTCGAATTAAATGAACTCCTAAAGTAGCACGGCCCGTTTTTGACACGTTCTTCACATTAAAGCGAATCATAACACCTTGATCCGTAATTAACATGATATCTTCATCACCTTGAACGGTTGCTAACCCAGCAATTGGTCCATTCTTTTCAGAAATGTTAGCTGTCTTAATTCCTTTTCCACCACGGCCTTTAATTGCATAAGCCGAAGCGGGTGTTTGCTTACCGTATCCTTTTTCAGAAATGATAAATACGTGACTATCAGCAGCTAATAAATCAGCTCCTACAACGTAATCATCTTCTCTTAACCGAATACCACGAACACCAGAAGCAGAACGACCCATTGAACGAACATCATTTTCAGCAAATGATACTGCGTAACCTCGATGCGTTCCAATAATCATATTCTGCGTGCCATCTGTGATAGCAACGTTAATTAATTCATCTTCATCATGCAATTTAATCGCTTTTAAACCATTATTTCGTATGTTAGAAAATTCTGACACCGGTGTTCTCTTAACTGTTCCGTTAAGCGTCGTAAAGAAAAGATAACGTTCATCATTTTCTTGCTTGCTTACGTTGATAACAGCTTGGATTTTCTCACCAGAATTAACCCCTAAAAGATTAATGACAGGAATTCCTTTAGCTGTGCGTCCATATTCAGGAATTTCATACCCCTTCATACGGTACACTTTACCAGCATTCGTGAAGAATAGTAGGGTATCATGCGTTGATGTCGACACAAGATGTTCAATAAAGTCATCATCATGAACACCCATACCTTGAACGCCACGGCCACCACGGTTTTGTGCTTTGAATTCATCAGTTGCAAGACGTTTTACATAACCGTTATGCGTTAATGTAATCATAACTTCTTCTTCTTCAATCAAATCTTCATCTTCAAGATTCAATACTTCGCCAATTAATAATTCAGTACGACGTTCATCACCAAATTTAGCTTGTAAATCTAACAATTCTTGATAAATAATATCATGAATACGTGAGTCATGAGCCAAAATATCTTCAAAATCAGCGATTGATGCCATTAAATTTTGATATTCTTCTTCAATTTTTTCACGTTCTAAACCAGTTAAACGAACTAATCGCATATCTAAAATAGCTTGAGCTTGTTTATCTGATAAACCATAATTACCCATCAATTGATTTTTAGCAAGTTCACCCGTATTTGAGCTACGGATAATTCTAATAATTTCATCAATATGATCGAGTGCAATTCTTAAACCTTCAAGGATATGTGCGCGAGCACGTGCCTTTTTCAATTCAAATTGCGTACGACGACGGATAACTTTTTCTTGATGTTCAAGGTAATAAACAAGCATTTCCTTTAAACTTAGAACTTTTGGAATACCATTAACGATTGCTAGCATATTAAAACTGAAAGATGTTTGTAATAACGTTAATTTATAAAGGTTATTCAACACAACTGAAGCACTCATATCACGACGAATATCGATCACAATTCGTAATCCTTCACGATCAGACTCATCATTAATATCAGTGATACCTTCAATTTTTTTATCACGAGCTAAATCAGCAATACGTTCAATTAAACGTGCTTTATTAACCATGTAAGGAAGTTCATCAACGATAATACGTTCTTTACCATTCTTTTGTTCTTCAATTTCAACTTTTGAACGAATTGTTATTGTTCCCTTACCTGTTTCGTAAGCTTTACGAATACCAGATTTACCTAGAACAGTAGCCCCAGTTGGAAAATCAGGACCAGGGATAGCCTCCATCAAATCAGCCACAGTTGCATCAGGATTATCCATCAAAATATGTAATCCAGAAATAACTTCTGACAAATTATGTGGCGGAATATTCGTTGTCATACCAACGGCAATACCTGTTGCACCATTAACTAATAAGTTAGGAAAACGCGCAGGTAAAACAACTGGTTCATGTTCACTGCCATCGTAATTATCCATGAAATCAATGGTATCTTTATTGATATCACGCATCATTTCAACAGCTATTTTACTCATTCTAGCTTCAGTATAACGCATAGCAGCAGCGCCATCACCATCGACAGAACCAAAGTTACCATGCCCATCAACTAACATGTAACGGTAACTAAAGTCTTGGGCCATACGAACCATCGCTTCATAAATCGATGAATCACCATGAGGATGGTACTTACCCATAACATCCCCAACAATTCTAGCTGATTTTTTGTATGGTTTATCAGGCGTAATCCCTAATTCACTCATCCCGTATAAAATACGACGATGGACAGGTTTCAACCCATCTCGAACATCAGGAAGTGCACGAGCAACAATAACGCTCATAGCATAATCCAAGAATGATTTTTTCATTTCTCCGGAAAGATTAACATCTTTTATCCGGCTTGTAGCTGGTAATTCTTCTGCCAAAATTTTCAACCTCCTTTACGACTAAGTTTTTAAATATCTAAGTTTTCTACGTAAGTGGCATTTTTTTCAATAAATTCACGTCTAGGTTCTACACGATCACCCATTAACATATTAAAGACATCATTAGCTTCAATGGCATCGTCGACGTTAACACGTAATAAACGACGAGCATCTGGATCCATAGTTGTTTCCCACAATTGAGAAGCATCCATTTCTCCAAGACCTTTATATCGTTGAATAACGGGTTTTGGTGTTGGTGCCAATTGCCCTTGAATTTCTTCTAATTCTTCTTCAGTATCGACATAACGAATCATCTTACCTTGTCTAATTTGATATAAAGGTGGTTGCGCAATATACACGAATCCTGCTTCAACAAGTGGACGCATGTAACGATAGAACAGTGTTAATAATAACGTTCTAATATGGGCACCATCGACATCAGCATCAGTCATAATAATTAATTTATGATAATTAGCTTTTTCAACATTAAATTCGCCACCAAAACCTGTTCCCATAGCTGTAAATAATGAACGAATTTCTTCATTGGCTAAAATTTTATCTAAACTTGCTTTTTCAACATTCAAAATCTTACCACGAATCGGTAAGATAGCTTGTGTTAACCGTGAACGACCCTGTTTAGCTGAACCGCCGGCTGAATCACCTTCGACGATAAATAATTCACTAATTGCAGGATCTTTACTTGTATTATCAGCTAACTTACCGGGTAAGTTACTGATTTCAAGCCCACTTTTTTTACGTGTTACTTCACGAGCATGTTTAGCAGCTACTCGAGCTCTAGCAGCTAATAAGCCTTTTTCTACAATAATTTTAGCTTCTTTAGGATTTTCCATTAAAAACTTAGTAAAATGTTCAGAGAAAGTACGATCAGTAACCGTACGCGCATCTGAATTACCTAATTTTGTTTTTGTTTGACCTTCAAATTGAGGATCTGGATGTTTAATACTGACAACAGCCGTCAATCCTTCACGAACATCTTCACCAGAAAGATTAGCATCATTTTCTTTCATAAGATTATTTTTACGAGCGTAATCATTTATAACCCGGGTTAAGGCTGTCTTAAAACCAGATTCATGAGTACCACCCTCATAAGTATGAATATTATTTGTGAAAGTTAATAAATTACTATGATAATCATCTGTATATTGGAGGGCAACTTCAACAATAATCCCTTTTTGTTCACCTTCAACATAGATAGGTTCTGGGAAAATAACATCTTTATTTTTATTTAAGTATTCAACATAATGCTTAATACCACCGGCATAATGGAATTCTTGTAATCCGGGTCCACCATCACGTTTATCATCAATCGTAATTTTAAGGCCTTTATTCAAGAATGCTAATTCACGAATTCGCGTTGTTAATACTTTAATATCATAGACAGTTGTTTCCGTAAAAATATCAGAATCCGGTACAAAATGAACAATCGTTGCATGTTCATTTTCAGGTGCTTCACCTACAACTGACATCTCTGTTTTAACTTTACCGCGAGCAAAGTCCATACCGTAGACTTTACCTTCACGAATAACCTGAACATCTAGCTCAGTTGATAATGCATTAACAACTGAAGCACCAACTCCATGAAGTCCACCAGAAACTTTATAACCACCACCGCCAAATTTACCCCCAGCATGTAAAATTGTAAAAACGGTTTCAAGCGCTGGACGGCCTGTTTTTGCTTGGATATCAACAGGGATACCACGTCCATTATCACGAACTGTTATACTGTTGTCTTTTTCGACAACAACATTAATTTCATCGGCAAAACCAGCCAATGCTTCATCGATACCATTATCAATAATTTCCCAAACTAAGTGATGAAGACCTTGTGAAGCCGTTGTTCCAATATACATACCGGGACGTTTTCTAACAGCTTCAAGTCCTTCTAAAACTTGAATTTGGCTCGCATCATATTCTTTTGCTTTTTCTTCATGTAATTCTTCTGCTATTTCAGCTTGTTTCTCTTGATCAGTCAACTATATGTTCCTCCTCTTCGAGTAAGTTACCTTGATTAATATGAAAAATCTTAGGTTCATTAATTAACGATCTAGCAATACCACTTAAGTTTGGTGTTGTTAAAAATGTTTGAACCTTATTTTGAATCGTCTTCAAAAGATGTGTTTGACGCATATCATCCAATTCAGAAAGAACATCATCCAAAAGAAGGACTGGATATTCCCCAGTTTCCTCTTTCATTAACTCAATTTCGGCTAATTTGACTGATAATGCTGTTGTTCTTTGTTGTCCTTGAGATCCATATGTTTGAACGTTTTTGCCGTTAATTAAAAAACGCACATCATCACGATGTGGCCCAGCTAAGGTTGTCCCTTGAAATATTTCTTTTTTTATTGATTTTTTTAAATCATTTTGTAATTGCGTATACAACTGTTCAATCGTTTTTTCTGACGCGTTTTCCAAATGAGTGGCATACTCAAATGTTAACGTTTCAGCGGACTGTGTAATCTCTTCTTGTAATTGGTTAGCCCAGAATTCAAGTTGTTTAAGAAATATTAAGCGTTGATGTACAATTTCTGCGCCAAAAGCAGCTAATTGATCAGATAATACATCTAAAAAAACTAAATCTTGGTCTTTTTTATGCTGTAACTGTTTTAGATATTGATTACGCTGTTTCAAAATAGTTCGGTATTGACCTAAATTATATAAATAACGTGCATTAATTTGGCCAAATTCCATATCAACAAATCTTCTTCTTACTGATGGGGCACCCTTTACAAGGGCTAAATCCTCTGGTGCAAACAAAATCACATTGAACTGTCCAATGTACTGTGACAATTTGGCCTGTTCAAGATGATTAACTTTAGCTTTTTTACCTTTAGAATTAATTTGAATCTCGAGTGGCAATGACCCTACTTGCTTATTCACCCGACCTTGGATTATCGCAGCTGTCTTATCCCACTTAATCAACTCTTTATCATTATTCGTTCTATGACTTCGAGTCATTGATAACACATAAATTGCTTCCAATAAATTCGTTTTACCCTGAGCATTTTCACCAAGTAATATATTGATTGCTGGTGAAAATGAGATATTTAAATCTTCATAGTTACGATAATCCCTCAAGGTTAAATTTTCTAGATACATTGATAAGCCTACTTTTCGTCCATTGAATGCATCGTAATAATTGCAATACCTGGAACTTCAATAACATCGCCAGGGTATAATTTACGTCCACGTCGGTCTTCTAATTCACCATTTACAAGGACTTCATTTTCACGTAAAAACCATTTTGCTTCGCCACCAGAATTAATAATTGTTTCTGATTTCAAAACTTGTTGTAGCATCATGTAAGGTGTTTCTAAATAAATATCTGATTTCAATTGTCGTCAACCTCCATTTTCTTCCTTTTCTATTATACCTTTTTTTTCGCAAAATTACAATTTCACATCTCATTTTAAGCCGATTTAAGCGATTTAAGTTTTAATTAGTCTTTTTACTCTAAAATTACTTAAAAGGCTATATTTTTAATTAAATGACTACAATTCACTATTGCCTTATTTTTTTAGTCAAAATCAAACCATAAAATTCATTTCTCACTTTTAATATAATTTACCTAAAAAAATAGAGTAAAAACAGTTTTATTGGCTGCTTTTACTCTATTTTTATTAGTTATTCATACACGAACAATTAATTAGAATGTTCGAACTGGTGTAATTAATTGAATAAATTGCGTTGTATCTTCAGTTGGGACTAAGGTAAATGGTCGTAATGGTTGTGTAAACGCAACTTTAATTTCAGTTTGTCCAAATGATCTTAAAGCATCTTTCATATAGTCTGGATTAAATGAAATTTCAAGATCATTTCCTGATAAATTGCTAAATTCTAATGCTTCCTCAACATTACCAACATCAGGCGAGTTACTATAAATGACAACTTTTTGTTCTGCCGTATTAATCGCTAGTTTAACAACGTTATTACGGCTTTCATGTGATAGTAATGACGCACGTTCAATTGCTGATAATAATTTAGGCGCATTAAACTCAATGTCTGTAGCTGATTCTTTAGGAATTAGACGAGTTGTATCAGGATAATTTCCTTCTAATAAACGTGAATAAAATGAGGTATTTCCAAGAATAAAGAGTACTTGGTTTTCTGAAATACGCATTTCAATATCTGGATTAGAATCGTCAATCATTCGTGATAATTCTACTAAAGATTTACCAGGAATAATAACATCATATTTTGCATCGTTTGCGCCTTCCAATGTAATTTTACGTTGGCTCAAACGATGACTATCTGTTGCGACTGCTAAAAACTCACCATTTTCAATGACAAAGTGAACACCAGTTAAAATAGGGCGACTTTCTTGGTTAGAAACGGCAATAACAGTTTGGCTAATAATTTGTTTTAAGATTGATCCCGAAAAAATTAAATTATCATCAGTATCAATTTCTGGTAAGTGAGGATAGTTATTTGCATCTAACCCATTAATATTGAATGAGGCTGATCCAGAAGTAATCTCAGTTTGATAACCATCAGTCACTGTTAATGAAAAAGTATCTTGCGGTAATTTTTTAACAATTTCGCTAAAGAATCGTGCAGGTAGCACAATTTCACCAGTTGATTCAATTGTTAAGTTATTAGATTCATCTTCAACAGATAAAAAAGTTTCAATAGAAACATCTGCATCACTACCTGTTAAAAGTAAACCAGAAGCAGTTAAGACAACTTTGATACCCGTTAATATAGGAATTGTTGTTTTTGAAGAAATAGCTCTTTGAACATCTGTTAATTGTTTAATGAATGCTGATCGATTAATTGTAAATTCCATAGTAAATCCTCCGGTAAGTTTAGTTATTAATTAAGTAATAAAAGAATAGAAGCAGTAGTAGGGCCTGTTAATCATGTTAAGAAATACGTTGGGACCATGTAAATAAAAGAATTCACATGTGGATAACCTGTGAGTAAACAAGCCGCCTTATCCACAATTGCCCACAACTATTATTGGTTAAGTTCACTCTTAAGATCTGAAATTTGACGCTGAAGTTTGTCATCAGTTTCTAACATTACAGCAATTTTTTCGTGAGCATGAATAACCGTTGTATGATCCTTACCACCAAATTCAGATCCAATCTTAGGTAAGGAATTGTCGGTAAGTTCGCGACTTAAGTACATAGCAATTTGACGTGGCATAACAATTGCTTTAACACGTTTTTTTCCTTTTAAATCGCCCACAGTAACGTGGAAATATTTAGCAACCCGATCTTGAACAATAGCAATTGAAATTTCATTTGATTTATCTTTTAAACTTAAGTTTTTTAAGGCATCGGCGGCTAAACTCGTTGTTATTTCTGAGTTTGATAAGGTCGCGTACGCTTGTACTCTAACCAAAGCGCCTTCAAGTTCACGAATATTCGAATCGATTTGGCCAGCAATATAACTTAATGTATCATCTGGTATTTCAAGATTTTCAGCATCAGATTTATTTCTTAAAATAGCAATTCTAGTTTCTAAATCAGGAGGGGTTATATCAACTGAAAGACCCCATTTAAAGCGAGATATAAGACGTTTTTGTAATTTTGGTATTTCGTTTGGTAAACGATCAGATGATAAGACAATTTGTTTTTTATCATCATATAAAGAGTTAAATGTATGGAAAAATTCTTCTTGTGTTGATTCTTTATCGGCAAAAAATTGAATATCATCCACCAGTAAGAGATCAACACTACGATATTCTTTTCGGAAATCTTCGGGCGTATTATTTCGAAGTGAGTTAATGAAGCCGTTAGTAAATGCTTCACTTGTAACGTATTTTACTTTTGCATCAGGATTGTTTAGAAGCATTTGGTGACCAATTGCGTGCATTAAATGGGTTTTACCCAAACCAACACCACCATAGAAAAAGAGCGGGTTGTACAAGCGGCCAGGTTCTTCAGAAACAACCAAAGCAGCAGCGTGGGCCATCTGATTACCTTTTCCAGTAACGAAGGTACTAAAGGTATATCTATCGTTTAATTTGGCATCACGCATAAAGGTAGGGACATTATCGTTATTAGAGTTTGAACTATTTGATACTGCCATATTTGATTGGCCGCCCGCGGTTAATTCACCCTTTATTTTTAAAACGGGATTGATTTCTTCACCAGTTGATTCGTAAAGAAACGCAACAACTTTTGGTGCTAGATGTTGTATCCAGTAAGTTTTATGTAGCTGGGAGGGTAGCTCAATAATAAGGTCGTTATTAATAAATTGTTTTGGTTCAGCTGATGAAATCCAAGTTTCGTAACTAACAGGGTTGAGTTGCGTTTTGAAATAATCAGTCAGTGAGGACCATAAATTTTCGAGAGTAAGCACAAAAAGCCTCCTTGTTTAAATAAATCGTAACTACAGTTTAGCATTTTAAAGAAGGGTTTTCCACAGGTTTAAAAAAATGTGTAAAAAATAATAACAGGGTCATTAATAAGTTTTCCACAGGGGTGGGCATAAAAAGATAAACCAGTTTTGTTTGCCATGTTATCCACAAATGAGTGATTGAAATAAAGTATGTTATTAAAGGATTTTCATTAGTTATTAACAGTTTTTAGTTAAGGGTGTGTATAACTTATTAACAGGCTGTTTATTGTGAAAAAGTGTGTGTTCCGAGTTGTGGACGACAAGATGTGTTTCACAACTCATCCACAACTAAAAAATAAATAGCGAAAAAGTGTGGATAACTAAATTACATTGAATTCTAATAATTTTCTTTCATAGAAGAAAGAAGTATGGTATTATATTCCGGTAAGTGAAATTGACGTCACTGGTATCTTATTTTTATCAAGATACCGATTAGTTGAAACATTAAGTATTTAAGGAGGTGCCTAAATTATGAAAAGAACATACCAACCTAAAAAACGTCACCGTGAACGCGTGCATGGTTTCCGTAAACGCATGAGTACAAAAGGCGGCCGTAACGTCTTAGCACGTAGACGCCGTAAAGGTAGAAAAGTATTGTCTGCATAGACCACTGATTTCAGTGGTTTTTTTTATTACAAAGATACAGTATCTATTTAACTGGAGATATTACATGAGAAAATCATATCGCGTTAAAAAAGAAGCAGAGTTCCAAACAGTTTTTAAAAAAGGTCAATCTTGTGCGAACCGAAAGTATGTTATATATATGATGGAAAAACCAGAACAAGCTCATTTTAGAGTTGGAATTTCAGTTGGAAAACGTATTGGGAATGCTGTTGCTCGTAATTGGGTTAAACGCCGTATTCGTCAATCGTTGTTAGAATTGAAACCAGATCTTAAACAAGATTGCGATTTTTTGGTTATTGCTAGACCATCTGTTGCTTGGTTGTCGCAAGAGGAATCCAAGAAACAATTAACACATGTTTTAAAAATAGCTAAAATTTTAGACTAATAAAGTGAGCGAGGGTATTCTTGTGAAAAAGAAGAGTAAGCGATTTTTAGTCCTATTAAGTATGTTGGGGTTAATGTTAGTCCTAGCGGGATGTAGTACAACACCAATAACGGAAAATAGTACAGGAATTTGGGATGGCGGTATCATCCTCAGTTTCTCTAGGGCTATTATTTTCCTTTCAAAATTATTTGGTGGGAACTATGGTGTTGGTATTATCATCTTTACCATAATCATTAGGGTTATTTTATTACCATTAATGATTTATCAAACAAAAAGTATGCGTAAAACAGCTGAAGTTCAACCTCAATTGAAGGCACTTCAAGCTAAGCATTCTGGTAAAGATGCTGCAACTGTTCAAAAATTACGTGAAGAACAACAGAAATTATATGCAGAAGCAGGCATTAATCCTGTTGCTGGATGTTTACCATTATTAGTACAGATGCCGATTTTATTAGCTCTTTATCAAGCTATTTTGAGAACGAACGTTTTGAAGACGGGTGAATTTTTATGGTTACAGCTTGGTGATAAAGATCCGTACTTCATCTTACCAATTTTTGCTGCAATCTTAACTTACTTTGTTTCTAAGTTGGGTGTTATGTCCCAACCTGAAGCAAACTCAATGTCAACGATGATGGTTTATGGTACACCAATAATGATTCTTGTGACAGCTGTTAACTTACCATCAGCCTTGTCATTATATTGGGTTATTACCAATGCATTCTCAGTTGGACAAACATTGTTAATTAATAATCCATTTAAAATTACACGTGAACGTGAAGAAAAAGTACGTCTTGAAAAAGAAAAAGTACAGGCTATTAAAAAAGCGAAAAAGAAAGCTTATAAGGGCCGTAACAAAAAGTAATTTTTGAAAACCAAAGTCCATTTAGTGGCTTTGGTTTTTTATTTTGGATATAATTACATAAAAGGTTAACAAGAGGAGGATTAAAATTGAGAAAATTAACAAAATCTAATAATAGAATTATTGCTGGTGTTGTCGGTGGTATTGCTGAATTTTTTAACTGGGACCCAACATTAACAAGAATAGGGTACGTTCTTTTAAGTGTCCTGAGTGCAGCATTCCCTGGTATTATTGTTTACATCATATGTGCAATAGTCATGCCAAATGCATCATCAAACTATAGATAACTAAAAATGCGTAACCAGAATATATCTGGTTACGCATTTTTGTTTCACGTGAAACATTTTAGAAAGTTGCTGTATCTGGATCTTGAGCATGACCAACAACACCATCTAGAGAGTTGATTTCTGCCATGTCTTCATCAGATAATTCAAAATCAAATAAATGAGTATTTTCTTCAATTCTGTCAGCATGAACAGATTTGGGAAGTGGTAAGAATCCATTTTGTAATGACCAACGTAAGGTAACTTGTGCAACACTGCGACCAATACGATTAGCAATTTTAACCATTGTTGGTTCCGTAAAGATAGCACCAGTTCCTAATGGGCTATAAGCTTCTAATTGAATATTATGCTTGTGACAATAATCAATTGTCTCTTTGGGAGTATCACCAGGAGCTAATCTAATTTGATTAATCATTGGTGTAATTGTTTGTGTTTCTTCCAAAATTTTAAAATGACGAGGACGGAAGTTAGAAACACCAATGGCTTTAATTTTACCTTCATTATAAAGATCTTCAAATGCACGCCATGTTTCTTGAAGATGACTTTCCCAATTATCTTCACGATAAGCAGCAGGATTTGGCCAGTGAATCAAGAATAAATCAAGGTAATCAACACCTAAATCTTTTAATGTTCGTGCAAATGCTGTTTGTGTTTCATCGTACGTATGAGCTGTATTAGCTAATTTACTTGTTAAAAAGATATCTTCACGAGCAACACCGCTTTCGGCAATACCTTCTCCAACACTACTTTCATTGTGGTACATTTCAGCAGTATCTAAATGTATGTAACCAGAAGCTAATGCTGATTTTACAGATGCTTTAGCAACATCACCACTTGGTGTTTGCCAAGTACCAAAACCAACAACAGGAATTTTGACACCATTTGCTAATTCATATGTGTCTGTTAATTTATTCATAGAATTAATCCTCCGAGTTTTTATATTTAGTATTTTCATTATAGGCTGAGTCCTATAGATTTTGTCAAATGAAAGAACTTTTCAAAAAAATCGTTCTGAAAAAGGGTATAGATAAGGGGTCAATTAGTGCTATAATATAACGATGATAATTATATTTGGAGGATGAACATGCCCATATTTACTGGAAAAAATGTTGATCAAGCTGTGAGTAACGGTTTGGCTGCATTAAAGCTTGAAAAAACACAGATTGAAATTAAAATAATCAATGAAGGTAAGTCTGGATTTTTATTTTTTGGCCGCAAAAAGGCAGAAGTTGAATTAATTGAAAAAAAAATAACAGAAAAACCAGTAAGCAAGAAAATTATTGATGAAAAAAAAGATAGTGTTACATCAAAGCCTCTAACAGCAGCAGAAAAAGCTGCTAGAAGTCAACTTAATGAAAAAGCAGTTCATGATGTTGGTTATTATTTGGCCGACATTACAGAATTAATGGGTATTGATACAGAAATTAATGTTCAATTTGAGCGCCGTCAGGTAACATATGATTTTAATACGAGTAAACAAGGATTATTAATTGGTAAACACGGTAAAAGTTTAAATGCTTTGCAATATTTAGCACAAGTTAATATGAATCAAAAAGCAGTTAGCAGAATGAATGTTATTCTAGATGTTGGTGGCTACCGTAAACGTCGCGAAGAAACGATTGAGCGCCTTGCAATTAAAGTGGCCAAGGATGTTATTAGAACGGGTGAGACGGTACAATTAGACCCGATGCCTGCTAACGAACGTAAGCAAATTCATTTTTATTTAGCACGAAATAACCGAATCAAAACAACATCGATTGGAACAGAACCTAAGCGCTCAGTAATTGTAGCGCCTAAAAATAAAAAATAGTCAGTAATAGAAGGGAGTCCCCACCCATGGCTTTAAAACATGATCCAGAAAAATTAGAAGATGAACTATGTTTTGCTATTTACACAGCACAAAAAGATTACAATAAATTTTATACAGAATCACTGAAGGAATTTAGCTTAACGTATCCGCAATATATTACGTTACTTTCATTGTGGGAAACGTCACCTGTTATGGTGAAGGAACTTGGTGCGAAGTTACATCTAGATAACGGAACATTAACACCACTTTTAAAACGTATGGAAAAGGATGATTGGATTCTTCGGACTAGAGATCCTGAGGATGAACGCCGTGTGAATGTCTCATTGACTGGAAAAGCTAAAAGAAGTAAACATAGAATTATGAAACAAATGTCGAATTGTTTTACTTCATTTGATATGACTGAAGAAGAATATCTTGGTTATGTTAATGAATTAAAAGTGATTACTAATAAATTAGAAAATCGCGGTATTCGTGGTTAGTGAATTAGAATCATCAAACAGACTTGTTGACAAATGTCGGTAAAAAAAGTATATTATTGGCATTGAACTTAATATTAGATAAAGTAGTGAAGGTGCTTTATCCACGTCCTTTTAGGGCGTGGAGTGGGCCCTTTTTTTGTTTGAAAAAATTTAAAGAATATGATTAATTAACTGCTAATAGAGCACTTGAAGGGAGTATTTAAAGATATGCCAGAATTAACAGAATTTGATACAATTGCCGCTATATCAACACCACCTGGTGAAGGTGCCATTTCAATTGTTCGATTAAGTGGTGAGGATGCCGTTCAAATTGCTAATAATGTATTTAAAGGGAAAAATTTAGGTAACGTTGATAGTCATACCATTAACTACGGACATATTTTAAATCCTAAAACGGATGAAGAAGTCGATGAGGTCATGGTCTCAGTTATGTTAGCACCTAAAACATTTACACGTGAAGATGTGATTGAAATTAACTGTCATGGTGGTATTGTACCAACGAATCAAATTTTACAATTATTATTAAGTAATGGGGCACGCTTAGCTGAACCTGGTGAATTTACAAAACGAGCATTCTTAAATGGTCGAATTGATTTATCTCAAGCTGAGGCTGTTATGGATTTAATTCGTGCTAAAACAGATCGCTCAATGAAAGTTGCACTAAATCAGTTAGATGGTAATTTAGCACGTCTAATCCGCAATTTACGTAAAGATATCGTAGATGTTTTGGCATTAGTTGAAGTTAATATTGATTATCCAGAATACGATGCTGGTGAAGAAATGACGACTAAATTATTGCTTGAAAAAGCACGTGATGTTAAGCAATATGTTCAAGAATTACTACAAACAGCGCAACAAGGTAAAGTATTACGTGAAGGATTAGCTACTGCCATAATTGGTCGACCTAATGTTGGTAAATCAAGTCTTTTGAATCACTTATTACATGAAGATAAAGCCATTGTAACTGATGTTGCTGGAACAACGCGTGATGTGATTGAAGAATACGTTAACGTTATGGGTGTACCTTTGAAATTGGTAGACACTGCCGGTATTCGTGATACAGAAGATAAGGTTGAAAAAATTGGGGTTGAACGTTCGAAAGAAGCGATTGTTCAAGCTGATTTAGTCATGCTTGTTTTGAATAGCAATGAACCTTTGTCTGCTGAAGATAAGCAGCTCATTAAATTAACACAGAATGATAAACGAATTGTTATCTTAAATAAAACAGATTTACCAGAAAATCTAGATCGTAAAGAATTAGAAAGTATGGTTGATCCAACGGAAATTATTTCTATTTCTGTCTTAAATCATGAAGGTGTGAAGCAACTTGAAGAAAAAATTGCTAACTTATTCTTTGGTGGAATTGAAAATAGCCAAACAACAGTTATGATTACTAATTCTCGTCATATTGGCTTGTTAAATCAAGCTGAGACTGCTTTAGATGATGTGATCACTGGGATTGCTTCCGGTATGCCAATCGATTTAGTTCAAATTGACATGACTAGAAGTTGGGAATTACTTGGTGAAATCACTGGTGATAGCTACAAAGATGAATTACTCACAGAATTATTTAGTCAATTCTGTTTAGGTAAATAATTGTTAGTAAATAGGAGAATATAAATGGACATTAAAACTTATGACGGCCCAGATTATGATGTAATTGTGGTTGGTGCTGGACATGCTGGTTCAGAAGCAGCACTCGCTGCTGCACGAATGGGTAATAAAACATTACTTATCACAATTAGTTTAGACATGGTTGCTTTTATGCCATGTAATCCTTCAATTGGTGGTCCAGCTAAAGGAATTGTTGTACGTGAAATTGATGCCTTAGGTGGCGAAATGGGTCGTAACATCGATAAAACTTATGTACAAATGCGTATGTTAAATACTGGTAAAGGTCCAGCTGTTAGAGCATTACGGGCACAAGCTGATAAACATCTTTATTCAAGTGAAATGAAACATACAATGGAAAAAGAAGAAAACCTAACGTTACGTCAAGGAACAGTCGATAGTTTAATTGTTGAAGATGGCGAATGTCATGGTGTTGTAACAAATACTGGGGCAAAATACCGTTCTAAAAGTGTTGTTTTAACAGTTGGAACGGCTGCTCGCGGTAAGATTATTATTGGCGAATTGAGTTATTCATCAGGTCCTAATAATTCACAACCTGCAATTAAATTATCTGAAAATCTTGAAGCTCTTGGATTTGATTTAGAACGTTTTAAAACTGGAACACCACCTCGTGTTGATGGGAATACAATTGATTACAGTGTGACTGATGAACAACCAGGGGATGTTGAACCTAACCACTTTAGTTTTGAAACACCTGATGAAGATTATATTGATGTTAAAAATCAATTATCTTGTTGGTTAACGTATACCAACTTGAAAACGCATGAGATTATTAATGCTAACCTTGATCGTGCACCTATGTTCTCAGGAATTATTAAAGGTGTGGGTCCACGTTACTGTCCATCTATTGAAGATAAAATTGTTCGTTTCTCTGATAAACCTCGTCATCAGCTCTTCTTAGAACCAGAAGGCCGTTCAACGGACGAATTTTACGTTCAGGGCCTTTCTACGTCAATGCCGGAAGAAGTCCAACAAGATATTATTCATTCAATTAAGGGCCTTGAAAACGCTGAATTAATGCGTCCGGGTTATGCGATTGAATATGATGTCGTGGCTCCTTATCAATTACGACCAACGCTTGAAACTAAATTAGTGAAGAATTTATATACCGCTGGTCAAACAAACGGGACTTCTGGATATGAAGAAGCTGCTGGACAAGGAATAATGGCAGGAATTAACGCTGGGTTACGTGCTTTAGGCCGCGAAGATTTTACGTTAAATCGAAGTGACGCTTATATCGGTGTTATGATTGATGATTTAGTAACAAAAGGGACAAACGAACCTTATCGTCTATTAACATCTCGTGCTGAATATCGCTTAATCTTACGTCATGATAACGCTGATTTACGTTTAACTGAAAAAGGATATGATATTGGTTTAATTTCTGAAAAGAGATTAGCTATTTTTAAAGCTAAAAAAGCTGAAATTGAAGCCGAAAAAGCTAGATTACAATCATTCCGTATTAAACCTACTGAAGATGTGAATGCATTCTTAGCAGAACATAATAGTGCCGCTTTGAAAGATGGCGTGTTGGCTAATGAATTTTTACGTCGCCCTGAGGTAACTTACGCAGACATTGAGAAGTTTATTCCAGGTCCTGACCATGAATTAGACCATAGAATTATTGAACAAGTAGAAATCCAATTTAAGTACGAAGGCTATATTAAAAAAGCACAAGAAAAAGTTGCGAAGTTAAAACGTATGGAAGCTAAAAAAATTCCAACAAATATTGATTACGATTCTATTGAAGGAATTGCGACGGAAGCGCGTCAAAAATTCATTAAGATTCAACCAGAAACATTAGCTCAAGCTAGTCGTATTAGTGGTGTGAATCCTGCTGATTTATCAATTCTTGCTGTTTATATTGAACAGGGTAAGATTGCTAAAGTTAATAATTAATAGTACAGAAATGCAGAAAAGGCACCAATCAAGTATACTTGATTGGTGCCTTTTTAACTTTTTATAATTAGGTTAAGCAATAAACTTAAAATCCAGCTGCAGAGATGATTGAAGCTATGTTGGCTGCTAAACTGACAGCAAATACTGACATAACAATCATGAAAACTAAAGCTAATAGAAGTTGTCCAATGACAACGCCGTAAAGTTTATCTATTTTAAGTGGATTTGTATCAATAATCATCGATAAAATGAAAGCAATACTCATGATAAGGGCCATTAAAGCATACATGAATACAGCAAGGCCTCTCATTCCAAGTAGCATGAAAAGCATACTAAGGACAGCTAATACAAGATTGATCATGAGGTAGTGTGTAAAGCGATTTGTAAATGAAAGTAAGGTATCACTCTTATCGCCTAAAACAACATTACGAACAAAAAATCCAATTAGTATGTAAAAGGCAAAAGCTAGTAGTGTTAAGAAAAATAATTTTGCGTAGACACTACTGTCAATTGTTGGCGCATAGGTACTTTGAGTGTTAAAGAGTCCTGAAAATAGACTTGAATTAACAGATTTAGCAACATTATCCATTATTAATTTTACAAAAATATCATTAAATATGGCGAATAAAATAATTGTCGTAAAGCCGAAATATTTATGACCATTTTCTAAAATTGTGGGATGTTTAATGGCATTTAAGAAATAAGACCAATAATTTGATGCGAATGTTTTAGCTTGTTCAATATTCTCATTTTGAGCTTTAGTATCTTGTTGTTGCGTGTATTGTTGTTGGAATTTTGTTGGTTCTTGTACGTTTTGTGATTGTGTTGCGGCCGTTTCTTGGGCTGGTTTAATGGAAAAGGCAAATCCACAGTTTGTACAAAATTTTACATTTTCTGGTTGTTGTGAACTACAGTTTGGGCATGTTTTCATGATTATTTCCTCCAAAGTTTAGTTGTCTTCAATTTTTTCACTAATTTTTTTAGCGGGTGTAATTGACTTGATTAAGAAGTCATCGTTATTAGAATAATTAACTTTAGCAGTATATCTAAATACTTGTGTTTTAGTTGAATAATTATCGTCACTATCAGTGAAATCGAACGTATAAGTAACATCATAAGCGACATCAAATTTATTTTTATCTGTCGGTGTTACTGATAATACTTTAGCGTCATAAGAGACACTACTGATTGCATCATCATCATGATAATTTTTAGCAATAGTCACCCATGCCTTGGCATCTGCATTGCTTGAGCCATTAACAAAGAAACTGCCTATTGAGCCATAACTATCATTTGAATCCTCATTAGAGTCATCACCATCGATAGTGTAGTCATCAATTTGGGTAAATAAATTGTCTATATAACTTTCTGCATCATCTAGAGTTAACATATTAGGAAAATTAATATTGAATAAATTGCTACTAGAACTATCTTGAAAGCCATTTTCATCTGTATTATTTAAAGTTACGTCGTTATCATCATCGCTACCTGAAATTTGGTATTCACTGGTAACGAGAGTGTTGTCTCCGACCTTTTCTTTAAGCTGCAATCGATTGTTTCCAGAAGAGGCAATAGGGCCAATTGTTGCAGAACCATCATCATCAGTTGTACCAACTTTTTTAGAATTAACATAGATATCAGCATTTGCGATACTTTTAATTCTAAAAGTAAGTGTACTTAAATCTAAATTGACGTTAGAAGTTGAACTAGTGAGCGTCTCAGTCGATTTATTATTTAGTTTAGTACCATCAATAGAGCCAGCTGCTTCTATTGTGTAGTTACCGGGAACTAGATTTGAGATTGTTTTACTGTAATTATCAGAGTCAGCTGTAGCAACTTTTTTATCATTCATCTTGATAACAGCCCCAGAGCTATTCGTTGATAAGTTAACGGAAACGGTTGAAAAGTCAGCCGTATATTTAGGGAATAATAACCAATGTTTACCATTTTCTTTTAAATGAAAATGTGTTGAAGTGCTTGCTCCATTGGTTAATTCGTTTTTAAAAGTTTTAAGAGAGTCTGTACTACCCCATGCATCTGATGCAGGTTTCATAGACTCATCAGTAATTTTTAATGCCGTATCCGATGTTGAAAAATAAGCTTCCATGTTTTTATCGGTTTTTAATGCATCTGTAATTCGTTCAATTTGATTTTCTTTTGAGTAATATTTTGTTCCAGCATAGTAGCCAACAACAATAATAAGAGCGATAATACCAATCAAAATTCTGATGAATTTTGTTTTACCTGAGATGGGTAATTTAGGATTTGCAGTTCGTGTTTGTGTAGGTGGCATTTGTTGTTGTGTTGGTTGAACCGGCGTAACAGGTTGCTGTGACGCAACTGAATTAACACGTAAATCAAAATTACAATTAGGACAGAAATTACCATCCTTAGGAACTTCACTTCCACAATTAGGACAGAATTTTTTTGTCGTACTCCCAGATAAATCATCTGAAGGCGCATAATAGATTTGTTCTTTTTTAATCATTGGATCTCCTTTTTAACTACCTTAATAATATGATTAACTTTGACTACTTAACTAAAAGTTACCAAATCTAGTGTATACATAGCGAGTTTTAGTTTATAAAATAATGGCTAACTCAATCGCATAAAATAGGATTTTAATCATTGGTACTTATGTATTTTTTTAGGTTGTTAGATGCAGAATTAGTAATACCCCCCGTGGCCTCCTTAGATTTAAATTACTAAATCAACGAATAAAGACAAACCTTAAACGAAACTTAAGTTATTTTATCAGCTTAAAAGGTTTTTGTATATATATATATATTAAAAAAAGATAAGCTATAATCTGTTTGATTGTTTTAAAAACCTTTACCATAAAGAGAACCTTTCTGATTAGGAGTTTAATATGCTTAAAAAAATAGGAATTTTAATTCGTGCTAAACGAAAATTATTGAATATGACCATTGAGCAACTGGCTGAAAAATCAAAATCTTCTGTTAGTTTAATTTCTTTGATAGAGCGAGGTAAGTTAGATAATATTAAAATAAAAAAATTATCAGATATTGCTGAAGCGCTGGATATGACGTTAGCTGACTTCTTTACTAATCAAAATTTAAAAGGTGTTGCAACGCTGGATTTGATTAATTATCTTGCTTCTTTACCCAAAGAAAAAAGAGAAGCGACAGCTGAATTATTGCTTAAAGTAATCCGTTTATAAATGATTATCATTAATGATTGACCATGCTATTTCTTCAATAGTGTGGTCAATTTTTTGTGCTTGATAGGCTGAGACTAAATCAATTTGTTTGGTAGGTAAATCTAAAGTTAAAATATCAAAATTGTGAAAATCAATCCTATGGTTACTAAAGTCATAAATTAAAAATTTTAAATCTTGTAATACCTTCAAATTATCGTGTATATCTATCCCATTCATAAATAAAATCTCCCTTACTAAAAAACTGTATAAAAAAAGCATTAGCTTTTATTAGCTAATGCTTAGATTACAACAAAAATAGTTAATTTATAAGACTGATATTAATAAAAATTAATTCTAACGATAGTACTGAGTTTTGTCAATATGACATAAATTAAAGGTTTATCCTTTTAAGTAGATTAATTAATTTAAGTAAGTATTGAAGTAATAATTATTTAAAAAGCTGTTGAAAAATAGACAGTAAAAGGAGCAACAAAATAACTATAAAATGACGATTTTTATGAAGCATTATGATAGCAATGAATTCACGCAAGAACGCATTAGGTAAAAAATACCATGGCGTTTTCCCGCCAATGCCTTGAGCATTTACACCAACCATTCGTGCAAATATTGCAGCACGAAAGATATGGTAGTTATTTGAACTGAATAAAATATGATCCCCTCTATGATCAAGATCAATTATTTTTTTTGAGAAACGCATATTTTCAAAAGTCGTTGTTGATTTGTCTTCTAGTAATGTAAATTCTTCTGGATAACCACTGTCGATGGCCCATTTTTGCATTGCCTGTGCTTCTGAAATAGACTCATCATTACCTTGCCCACCTGAAAAAATAATAATCGGGCGTTTACCGCCTAATAGTATTTGTTTGTCCGCAAAATTGGTAGCACGTTTGATTCTGTTGGCAAGTAGTTTACTAACTTTATAACCGTTGATTAAACCTGCACCTAGTACAATGATGTAGTCTTGATCATATTTTGGACGTCGTAAGCTATATAAAATACTAACAGACAAGAAATTTAAAAAAGCGAACATAAGATATAAGCCAGTCAACGAAGCAAAATTAAATGGTAATTGAAGATACCAAGGCCACGTACTGATTAAAGGTGTCACAAACCAGCGAATGATAAGAACAATAGCAAGTAGTAGTCCAAGCATGTTAGCTAATGAATAACTTTCACGTTTAAAGACTAGTCCAGTATTAATTAATAAAAATGGAATAGTTGCAATTGAAAGTAATATCAAACCTATAGCGCCAACAATGATAATAAAAACAGCGCTATTTTTCATAAAATTGATAGGGGAAGTAGCGAGTACACCTATTAAAGAAATGACAAATATATTGAACAGAAATCCATTAATTAATTGACGTGGTTCTTTGTGAAAGCTGATATACCAAATAGCTAACAATAAAATAGGTAGTAACAGTATTAGATAGTCCATATGAATTCCTCCGAAGTAATAGATAATAAACTAATTCTAGCATATTTTTGAATAAATAAGGTACTAATAAATTTATATTTAACCGTTTACATGGACGTTAACATATGATATATTATTCACATGAACAAAATATCATATGAATAATATATCATATAGAGGAGATGCTATAATGGTCACACTATTAGGTTCAACTGTACTCGCATTCATTTCAACAAATATCGATTATCTTTTAATTCTAATTATTATTTTTGCTAAGTATAAAAATAAACATGAAGAAAAATTAATATTTATAGGAGAGCTACTTGGTAGTGGGACGCTTATAGCAGTTAGTTTGATTGCTGCCTTTTGGTTAAAACTGATTCCTGAAGAATGGATCTTAGGATTTTTGGGACTTATTCCGATTATAATGGGTATAAAAATGTATTTTAGTGATGAAGATGAGGGTAATGAGGTCCGGGAGAAATTAGGAAAACCGGGTCAAGGCATAATTTTAAATGTAATTATGATTACTATTGCAACTTGTGGACCAGATAATCTTGCTATCTACGTCCCATTTTTCACGACATTATCTATTAGGGATGTACCTATTGTACTGATGCTATTTTTTATATTCTTATGTATCATTACATGGTTGAGTAAAATGATTACTAATTTACCTAAAATCCAAGAATTTTTTCAAAATTTTGGTAATTTAATCACTCTAATTGTTTATGTTTTCTTAGGTCTATATATATTATTAGAAAGTGGTACTATTCAGCACTTTATGTAGGAGGAAAATAATGCAACCGTACAATGAAATTCCAAAAAGTGAACTTGATGAATCAATTATGATAACTAAGCTATTGAATAATCGAATAAGATTACAATTAATCTATTTATTGGAACAACATGAATATAATGTAACTGAATTATCAAAGATACTTAATGTTGAACAAACAAACTTATCTCATCAATTAAGTTTATTAAAAACGCATCAAATAATTAGTCAGAGACGAGAAGGAAAGTTAATGTACTATCAAATTGACGATCCGCATATTATTGAAACTATGACAGCGCTGTTGCAACATGCAAAACACGTTGCAAATGGAAAACCTTATTAAATAGAAACGTAAGAAAAAGAGATTAACTTCAAATTGAAGTTAATCTCTTTTTTGATTTTTAAAATCTGTAGTGGTTACTATGGACCCTAACGGATTTGAACCGTCGACCTTCTACTTGCGGAGCAGACGCTCTCCCAACTGAGCTAAGGGCCCGAATAGCTTTATAATACACCAAATAGCCAAAATTAAAAGAAAAAGTTAGTTTTGCTTCTATGTATTTATGCCATTTTAAAATGTTTCACATGAAACATTTTAAAATGAGTAACGATTTTTAAAGATAAAAGGTTTCAAATATCACTTGTTAATAGTAGGGTAAAAAGCATTAAATACCAGTTTTTGATTAATGATGAATAAGCCGAAGAGTATAAGATTTTTGTTTTTAAATAGCAGACATAATCTTATGATGGCGTGATGTGAAGATATTTCCAAACATTAATAATTATTCGATTAATACTCTTTTAGAAGGAACAAATAATAAAATTCAGATTTCTAACGGACTTATTTCCAATCTTAGCAACTTTTATAGATTCCGAACCAGAATACTTTATATATTAAAATCCATAAAAAAAGGTCCCACTCACTTAGTGAGTGGGACCTTCATAATATTATTTATTAACAGTACCAGCAAATGAAGCAGGGTAATATGCTAATGCACCAATTTTAACATTTTGACCAGGTTCTGGAGCAGCGATATATTGGCCACCACCTAAGTAAATACCAACATGGTATGTAGAACCTTGAGCTCCCCAGAATAATAAATCTCCAGGTTGAGCAGCAGCAGTTGATTTCTTAGAAACATTTGATTCTTGTCCAATAGTATTACGGTTTAAGTTAATACCAACTTTTGCGAATACATATTGTGTGAATCCTGAACAATCAAAACCAGAAGGAGTTGATCCACCCCAAACATAAGGAGTACCTATGTATGCTTTAGCAACAGAGATAACTTTGCTTGCTGAGTAGCTTGCTGTTTGTGTTGTAGAGCTTGCAGCAGCAGTATTAGCTGTTGAAGTAGTATTAGAACTTGCAGCAGCAGTATTAGTTGTTGAAGTAGTATTAGAACTTGCAGCAGCAGTATTAGTTGTTGAAGTAGTATTAGAACTTGCAACAGCAGTGTTAGCTGTTGAAGCAGTATTAGAACTTGTAGCAGCCTTAGGTGTTGAAGTAGCATTAGAAGTTACAGCAGCTTTAGGTGTTGTTGTAGCTTTTGCAGGTGTAACAACTTTTTCAGCAGTTGTAGAAGCTACTTTAGCCATTGAACCTGTTAAGTTTAATGTTTGGCCAGGGTTAATCATTGAATTAGAAGATAAACCATTAGCATCACATAGTGCTGAGATAGTAATACCGTTTGATTGAGCGATTGACCATAATGAATCGCCGTTTTTAACAGTAACAGTCTTATTATTTGTAGTAGATGCTGCTTTAGGTGTAGCTGTTTCTACTTTAGGAGTTGCAGTAACTGATTTAGCAGCACTTACTTCTGCTTTAGGAGTTGTAGCAACTGGTTTAGCAGTACTTGTTTCTACTTTAACAGTTTTAGCTGGTGTTACTTTAGCGGGAGTAACAGTAGTACTTGCAGCTACCGCTTTTGAACCAGTTAATGTTAAATTTTGACCGGGTAAGATAAGTGCTGAGTTATCAGCAAATCCATTAGCCGAACGAAGTGCTGAGATTGAAATGCCATTTTCTTTAGCGATTGACCATAATGAATCACCATTTTTAACAGTAACGGATGTTTTATTTACTGAAGTATTAGTAGTAACGATAGTACTTGTTTTAGCTGAAGTACTTTTTTGTGTTGAGCTTGCTTTAGCGTTGCTATCCTTTTCAGGAATATTTAATGATTGACCACTTACAATAATATGAGAATTTGCGTCAATATTGTTTAAAGTTTCGATTGTTTTGATTGAAACGCCATACTTCTGAGAAAAAGCCCAAACAGTATCGTTTGTTTGAACTTTAACTGTTGCTGCATCAGCAGTTGCGTTAGATGCAAGAAGGAGGCCAGCGGTACCAACTGTACCGAGTAATAATGATTTAAGTGTGTTATTCAAGTTGAGTCACATCTACTTTCTTATTTTATTGGATTTATACTACAGTAACTATTGTAACCGGTTAGTGTTGCAATCAAATACAAAAACTATTACAACTTAGCATGATTTTGTAATATATACTAAGTAATGTTTATATATCAATGATAATGATGATTTATGTATTTAACTTATAATTTATTTAATTTAGTAAATCCCATGTGCAATAATGGTTTAGAACACTTTCAATATATTTTAAATTAAAATATATTGCCCCCCGATGTTACAAAGATATTACAGAAACCTTATGTTTCTATACTACTAGAACTAATTAAAACTATACCAGTCGTTTTACATGGTTGCAAATGAAATTTTAAGTTTTAATAGAAAGGGATTTCATTGTCTGGTATCATTTGAATTATTGGATATTGAAAGTCCTTAAATAGTTGGCGTATAATTAACTAAATAAGGGGATAAAAAATATAATGATTAGGTGGAAATATGAAAAGAATAGTTAAAGAAATAATGAGTTGGATTATACCGATTGCAATCGGTTTAATAATCGCGATGCTTTTAAAAACATTTGTTGTCACAATGGTACGTGTTGATGGGCCATCGATGCAACCTAACTTAGTTAATAATGAGCATGTTGCTGTTGTTAAAGTTATTGATATTAAGCGCTTTAGTACTGTTGTTTTTGATGCATACGGCGTAGATCCTGATGCAACTGAGGGTCAAGAGTATGTTAAACGTGTTATTGGAATGCCTGGTGATACAGTAGAATTTAAAAATGATCATGTCTATGTTAATGGTAAAGAAATTGAAGAACCTTATATTTCAACTTATCAAAAAACAGTAGGGACAAGGGTTCAGAACATAAATGCTAAAAACTGGACATTCAAGTCATTGGCTGTAGATAATCAATGGGCTAAAGATACTTCAGCTATCAGAGTACCTTCAGATAAATATTTTGTTCTAGGAGATCATCGTTCAGTATCTAATGATAGTCGTTACTGGGGGTTCGTTGATAAGTCGAAAATTCAAGGTGTTGTAAAAGTACCATTCTGGAATTTTAATAAGGCTGATCATAAATATATTTATTAATTGCATTAAAAATGCAGAAAAATAATTCGATTGAAGAGGAGATTTTATTATGACAAAAACACCAATTATTTTAGATTGTGATCCAGGACATGATGACGCATTAGCGTTAATGATGATTATTGCTTCACCAGAATTTGATTTACGTGCGGTGACAACATCCGCTGGAAATCAAACACCTGATAAAACATTTGATAACGCTTGTCGACTACTAACATTGATGGAACGGACAGATGTTCCAGTTGCTAGTGGAAATAAAAAACCTTTACTACAAGAATTAATGATTGCCGATGCCGTTCATGGAGATACTGGTGTTGATGGAACAGAGTTACCTAAATCTGAAATTCCAGCAACTAATTTAACAGCAATTGAGTTAATTGCAGAAACATTATCTAAAAGTGCTGAAAAAGTTACAATGGTTGTCACGGGCCCAATGACGAATATGGCACTATTTTTAGCTGTCTATCCTGAATTAAAAAATAAAATTGAAAAAATTGTCTTTATGGGTGGCTCAACGGATGTTGGAAATGTTAAACCTGGTTCAGAATTTAATATTGCCGTGGACCCAGAGTCAGCAAAAATGGTTTTAAATGACTCTATTCCAATGGTTATGGCTGGATTAAACTTAACTCATCAAGCACAAATTTTAGATTCTGAAATTGAAGAAATTGGTAAGATTAATAATAAAGTAGCGCAATCAGCCTACGGGTTATTGAAATTTTATGGTATTTACTATGGTCAAGAAAAATGGGGATTCGACGGTATTCCATTACATGACCCTTGTACAATTGCTTGGATGTTACATCCTGAATTATTCACAAGTGAAAAGTACCATGTTGATGTTGAGGTGAATGGTGATCTTACTAAAGGTGAGACAATCGTTGATAAATTTGATTTATTGGGATTAGAAAAAAATACAGAAGTCTTACTATCAATTGACCGTGCAAAATTTGTCGAATTATTAATTTCAAAACTTAAAAAATTTGATAAATTAGTAGGATAGAGAATCTTACAGTTGGCTTGTATTTCTGGCCTAAATACGTTAAAGTTAAACAGGACGTGAAACATCGTTTTGTTTCACAAATAACGGAGGGCCAGTCATATGAATCCAGAAGAATTTCGTCAAGCATTAGCTGAAAAAGACATTAATTTAACAGACAGACAAATGGCACAATTTGAAACA